>NZ_SJSA01000002.1:600000-900000 GCF_004766125.1 Duncaniella freteri | reverse complement strand
CGACAGGCAGCTATATCTCCTTTCTCGCCAGCTTTCTCCAACGTATTAAGAGCAGATACCGTATCTCTCTTTTGAAAAAAAGACTCCGCCTTTTCAATCGCATTTGATTTGGGGAACAATTGGGTTGCACCATAAATGCCACCACAACACACCAATGCAATTAAAATATATAATAACTTTTTCATAAATCTGTATATGTATTAAATTTCCAAGTCATTACCATACCACCTTCTTCTGAATGGATGGGCCGGATCCTTATGTAAGGTCGATCAGGTAGTGTATCATATAAATTCCAATGATAATAGTTCCATTCAGGCTCGCCATTGTCATCTATGGCTGGTTCTCCATAATATCGGGATATTTTAGCAACTAAAGAATCTATTGCCTGTTTATCTTGTCTTCTTGTTAAAAACAAAAAGCTTTTATTGAGACAGAATTTCACATTGGCAAATTCTACAACAGCACTGGCGAACTGTCCGTTATGTTCCTCAATTGTATCATATTTTAATATACCTACATCTGACAATTCTTTTATTGCAAATCGTTCATCAAGGAGTATTTTTGTCCCAAAGATAATAGCAGAATCTATGTTATAAATACCATTATTTGATATAGAATCCACTTCCAATAAGCTGTCTGAACAAGGGTCTGGATTTGTAGTGGAGTTCTGCTTGCACATTACACAACCGAGAGTAAAGGACAACCAGAAAGAAATTAACGTTATTTTCTTAATTGCTGTTTTTTTCATTGGTGGCAAAGCTTATGAAATTATCTACTTTGTGTCGATACTCTCTTTCTTTGTATAGGCTCTTAATGTAGTACTCCGGAATTGCATTATACCCGTATTTTGCGCCGAGGATTGCACATGAGATTGCTGCGTTGGTGTCGGCATCGCCACCTTCGTTTACCACCGCAAGTAGTCCGGATTCAAATGAGTTAGCGTGCCAGTAGCACCAAAGAGCTGCTGCAAGAGTTCGTAATGTATAGCCGATTGAATGAGTTTCATCCAAATCCAATTCCGATATGTACTTACGTTTGTATGCTAAATCAATCCATTCCTCGAGGCGGACATCGTATTTAGACCCTATGTTTTTGATCTCCTCATAAGAAAGGGGCTTGTCATTCCACACGAGATTATGAATGATGGATGTAGCTATAACGCAAGAGCCAATACATCTTGGGTCATAATGTGTAAGTCTGCAAATATCTTCTGTTTGTTCAATGAAATTATTCTGAACCAATCCTACTATCGATGTTCTCATCAGTGCACCATTTGCAGCACTTTGTCGTCGAGACAGCTCCCACCAAAGACGCGAACATTCATCGTGCTTTTCAACATAATCACCCATAGCAAGGACCTTGAATGTATGGGCACCGATACCCATAGGCTCACCGTCGGCCCAATCTTTGAAGTTCTTTGCTACCTGAAGAATATCAAATTTACCGTTATCAAAACCATTCAAGATGCAAAGCATCATATCTGTATCGTCAGTCCATGCTCCTTTATGCCAGCGACGGCGATGAGCATCTTGAATGATGTTCTCGTATCGCGATAGCCCATTGGGATAGTGTTTATGCACTTCATCCTTATTCAGGAATTCAGTCCCTAATCCAAGAGCATCACCAACGGCTTGCCCATAAAAGCAACCGAGCATTTTATCCTTTATAGCATTCATGTTTGTATCACTAAAGAATCAATACTCCATAATCGTGGTTGAATTTCCTTCATTATCCGTTATGACCGTCATGCCTCCTCCCAGATCCATTGTATTGTATGAATTCCCATTGTTATCGGTTGTAATGGTCATCCCGCCCCCTAAATCCATAGTGTTATATGTATTACCGTTATTATCAGTAGTAACACTCATCCCACCACCTAAATCCATTGTATTATACGTATTTCCATAGTTGTCACTGGCAACTCGCATACCTCCCCCCAAGTCCATAGAGGTCATGCTATTGCCGTTAGTATCATAGATGGTGTACATCCCGCCTCCCATATTCATAATGGTATATGTTAGACCAGAAGTAGTATGAACGAAATAAAGACCGGACTCGTCATCAAATTCAATATTCTCAACATCCTCGTCGAATTCATCTTCAAAATAGTAGCAGACATCATTATATTTTTCAACATCGAGACATATTTCATTTACGTCAACTTCTCCAGTTCCAATACTCTCTTCTTTTGCCTTGTTTGAACAAGATGTTGACAGTATAGATATGGCAATTGTAGCCACATAAAGCATGATATATTTTCTCATATTTTTTTCAAAGTTAGAAACAGATGCCGCAGTCATACTTATAGAAAGTGAACTTGTCCTTTGCTACAACGCTTGCGGTTCCGTCAGCGTTAAACTTAATCCGATAATGTTCTCTGATTAGACCCTCCCAATCGTTCCAATAAGAGCAATACACGTCTGCATAACTCTTATCCGAAGCAAGCTCTACTTTCGGTAGTAAATTGTCATCCTTCAGTAAAATGGAAAAGTCATAATTTTGAATAGGCTTAATCTTTGTTATATCATCAGGATTAAAGATGAAATCGCGGACAATGTAACCACCGTGCCAGAATACCGGCATGACAGTATGTGCCGTCAATACCAGATAGAGCTGAAATGCACCCATCGCAGTTTTATCTACAATGAGGTGCTCAGGTATTAGTTTCTCTTCGGTTCCGGTCTCATTGTAAACGAAGAAATGACTTTCATCACCAATGGATTCTGTTTTTACCGATGCTATGTAAGCCCCAAGTTTAAGACCATCTTTAAGACGGATGCTTTTCGCCCGAAAAAATAGTTCTCCCTTATCTTTTATGTCTGTCGTTTTACAGATGCTATTAACTATAATGTCATGGATTGAGTCCCCGGCCCCGGAGAATATATTGAACTTGTCCAAGGATGAAATGAAGCTTCTCGCTTCATTGAAGATGTTTAAATACGATGAATATCGAGAATCGTTTTCGAGTTTAAGCAAACGAGACAAATACATTCTAGCACGGTCAATATCTTTCACTATAGGATTGTTTGCCAAATCTTCTCCGAGGAAATACATTACAGCTAAGTTCCATAAGCAATGAGGAGACGGTGACGCAGAACCAGCCACATACTTTAACCATTCGGCTGCTTCTTTATATTGTCCCTCATTAGCCCAATAGACAGTAAAGACATTTATCATTGAATCGAGGTTGCCTTTTTCCGCTGCGTCTATAAAAATTTTGAGGGCTTCCTCACTGGCTCCATTATTAGCTGTTATAATACCTTGTCTATTTTTTTCTTTTTCACAAGGGTCATCGTTTTCAAATGTATATTGCCCTTTAATTCGAAGGACGAAAGATTTTGATTGGGTTGATGAAATTACATGAGCCTTTTGCTTTACTTTATGAAATGGATCAAGACGATACCGAGTGTCTGGCATTAACTCAACCAATCTTCCACAGTCAGGGCAGATGGTCAATTTACCGGAATATCCGACCGGACCTAAATCCATGTAGAAATCATACCAGTCGATGAGAGCAGAATCAGTGCCACAGGACGGACAGACCAAATGATTTTCTTGCGTGTCAGAGTCCCCGGTAATGTATTGAGATACAAAATCCAATGATAGCAGAGGTCTGTCTATATCATTATATATGCAACCATAGTCCTGAAGATGTGAGGGCGCAAAAGTTATATGGTCAATTTTTTCATTCTTGATGAAAAAGAAAATCACCATATTGTTATATCCCTTGATTTGCACAGATACAGAAGGTCGGCACTGATTCGGATTCCATGCCACATCAACCTTATACCACACCTTTTCATCATCGGCCTTCTTTTTCCAAGTTTTGAAGTACTCTATGATAGTTTTTGCTCCCGAAAACGTTTTGCGTTTATATAGAGTTAAATATGTCTTATCGGATAGTTTGTCTTGTATTGTAGAATAATCACCACTGACAAAAGCTCGGGCAAATGCTATCGTGATGGCTTTGTATTCTGAATCTGGCATATTAGGTTCAACGCCAATCCGACCATCTATTCGACTTTTACAATTGAATATTTCTTCAGGTGTAAGAGAAGACTCATAGGCTTGGCCATAAACATCATCAAGACGGATATTCTTATTGAATTTAACATTAAATTCGTCTATCGTCATTTTATCACTACCGGATAGAATAGTATCCTTGGGCCAATATTTGAAATCATCAGCTTTTAACGGATGAGCTTTCCCTTTTCGTTTAGGTAACAAATCATGAAAACCGTGCTTGATAATATGGTCAATTGAAATAACTATGACACCCACAAAAAGAACGATAATTGTGAGAGGCCCCAATGCTACTGTTAAAAATTTCTGTCGTTTTGACAAGTTACTCTTGAAGCCCATTATTATGGCGACTAAAACAATGACACATGCCAAATATATCCCAAACCAAATCATGTTCAAGTTATTTATATGTTTCTATCTATCATTCTATATATAATTATTCATTGGCGCATTTGCCACAAGGTTTTCTCTTCACTCTTTTGGCTCTACTAATCGTTACTTCTTTGATTGCTCCAGTACAATGTGAAGTCATCAAATAACAATCTGAATTATTGTGGTAGGCGTATGCTTGTGGACCGGTACATACATAAACGATTTGCTCCGTATTACATGATTGTAATGAAATCATGATAACGAAGAATGACAATATAGAGCATACTCTACGGACGGTATTTATCTTGGTGATTCCCATTTGAATGTTCTTATGACATTGTCAAGGTCTGAAGCCCATCGGTCACTATCCTTTTCTCGGAACGTTACAAGAATTTTAGCCATTTCACTGTAGTTGGACAAAAGATAGAATTTGCATTTCACAGGGCCATCATCTCCATTCCGTCTATAAGAGCCTTCTATCGCTTTAGTCCCATCTATATCAATCCACCGCCAAGTTGGACGCTCAATATATGTGTATGGCTTAATTTCCTCGTCAACCATTTCCCGGAGATTTCGATAGTCCTCAGAGACTAATCCCGGAGATTCGTAGTGGTGTTCGACCTCTCCCGCTGAAAATGAGAAATGTTGTATAAGCACTCGTGCATAAGTATTATAGGCATCTTCTGTCATTGAAGACAAATCCTTTTGTTGGAATACCGCATCAGCACTGCTTATTAACCCAATGTTATTTGACATCCATCTGGTGTAATCGTCGTAATCATTTCGCAGTTCCATAGTATTTGGAACAGAGAGAGAAAAAGCATTGTCAATCTTATATTCAGCCCAATCAGACGGCGTTGAGAATGATTGGATAATTTCAGCATGAGAACTTTTCTCTTGCATATATGCTTGAGAACAAGTCCGAGAAATCGTTCCTAATGCTGATAGCAAAAAGAATCCACATATAATTGCGGGCCACTTGTTCTTTTTTCTCTTCTTTGGAGCATTGGATAATTTATCGTTGATAAACTGCTCCGCTTTTTGCCGTTTCGAAGCAAGAAGTTTCAGCAATTCCTCGTTCACAAGGTTGCTGCTCAACGCGTAGTCGTATTTTTTCTTTAGTTCCTCATCAGACAATACTAAAAATGCCTCATTAACAGCAATAAGCTGTCCTCTCATATCTTTATCCAAGACATGAGAACTAAGTTGTGTCGTGACTTCCTTATACTTATCTAAAATTACATCTTGGGAATCTTCGTATGAAGACAATCCCAAGATGTCGTAGTAGTTCTTCATCTTTAGGATGATTATTTACTTTCTTCAGTGATGTCAAGAGCTGGAGGTGTAACGTTTTCTTCCTCTGGATTGAGCTTTTTCAAGCACAATGCAAATATCAACCCAATGAGAGGGAAAAGAATTGCGAGAATGTAGTATCCAGCACCTCTATTCTTTTTTGAAAGCAGAATACACGCAGGCACTGTAAAGATTAGCCAAACTAAAAGTAATTGCATGATGATATAATGATTTAGGTGATTTATTTACAGTTTATATATGATTTAATGGCATCAATGCTCCATGCATAGTTCAAATTTGCTTGTGATCCATCTGCAAACGTTCCAGAAGTAATGCCCACCACTTCACCGTATTCGTTGATAAGAGCTCCACCACTACTACCATGATCGATGAGTGCTGATATTTGCATAAGATTCTTATCGCGCCATTGTGAAACTTCTCCGGACGAGAATGTATTCTCCAATCCGCGGGGACTGCCGATAGCGAATACTTTTTCCCCCACCTGCGGCTTATATTTTGCAAGAGGGATAAAATTGGTGTTTGACACATTTACTCGGAAAACAATAAAATCTTCGTCCTCGCTACTGTGAATTACCTCAGCCACCTTATATGCCTCATCACTGTTAGCAAGTTTGATTTGCTCCGCACCTATATTCGTGCCATGAAATACATGATAGTTACTGACGGCGAGTCCATCAGAGTTTATGAAAAATCCAGAACCCTGATAGCCATTGTATCCATCAGAGGTAAATACCATGAATACGGCAGTATTATACTTGGCAAAGATTTTTGATCCGTCAAGTTTATTCTTATCACCACGATTATTGGAAACCGTAACATTCAAATTGCGTTGACTGCCACGTGTAACATTTGACTGCTGGTTATTACTCATTTCGGAATTTCCCGAATGAGAAGCTACCTGAGGTCTGTTGTGGCCTGACTTATGTGCGCAAGATACAAGACACAAACTTGTGAGTATTGCAATTATTAGGTTACTTGTTTTCATTCGTTGATTCAAAGATGTTCTTTGGTAAGATGTGTATAAGAAATCGTTGGTTCTCGGTTTCAACACTCTCTCGCATAGAGTGTGTATCAAGTTTACCATCGCCACTGCCTGAAATCAAGATTTCACAGTTGTTTTCAAAAGAAATTCCTTTCTGTTCAACCCAAAACCTCATAAGTGCCAACGCTCTTTGATAACTTAACTCATAGTTATAGAGATAGGGGTCACGAGAAGCCTGTCCCTCCACAATTAGCACATATTGATTTTGGCTATGATTTGAAAGAAATTTTTGAATTTCCTTTCCTGCATTTTCAAGATTTGATAGCTGTTCTTCTTTGTCAGGAGCTATAATATCATTGAGATCTGCCTTCCCCTTTGGGTACTTACCCTGTACATTTAGGACATATTTTTTGTAGTCCGGTCGATAAATGAAATAATCAGATTTTGTTAAGTCTTCTGTTGAAGTTGCTATCTCTTTTATTGCTTGAAGTTGAGCTTCGGTAGCCTCCATTCGCTTGTGTAGTAAGACAATGACAAGTATAAACAGTACTAACATAACAAAAAATAAACTCGTCATGAGGTCTGAATAACTTGTCCAAAAGAACGATTCTTTTTTCTGTGCCATTGTCTTAGTCTTATTTAACAGAATCAGCGTTAGCAGTATTGTCAACTGATGAATCAGCGGTATCTGTCACAACTGGTGTGGATACAGGCGTAGATTGAACGGTTTCATGAAACGTAGGCTGGGACTGTACCGTTGTTTCCTTGGGGAAGAAGTAAACTACAACATTGAAAACACACGCAGCTGCAATTATTACCAGTGCTGAAATTGCAGTCCATTTCATCCATGATGGCATGGAGGGACCGGCTATTACTGTCCCTCCATCACTACTAAGTTGAGCTGTTACTTTTGCAGTCTGCATTGATTGTTTTAATGCAAAAGAAATGTCAGAAGCTAACTTGGCATTGGATTTTTCCACCTTGTCAATCAACTTATCCAAGCGAACCGGGATAGATGAAATCTCTTCAAGTTGTTTTGCCAATTGAGGCATATTAGACATTTGGGCACTGAACTGAGCGTTCATCTGAGTCATAAATCTTTCAAACGCTTCTTTTTCATCTTCAAGTATCTTTTTGAAATGTTCACTTTGTTCTACAAAGCGTTTCTGCATTTCATTGACATTCTCAGAAGTGGATTCTTTGATATTTTCCAAGGAGTCCTGAAGCGTCTTATCTGCATCTGCGGTAGTTTTTGCAATTTCGCTCTTATGACGACGGAAGAAATCTCTAATTTCTTCAAGAATATGCAGTCTATCAGCCTGTTCTCCAAACTGAGCTTCAAATCTATGAATTGCACTTGTGTAGCCCTCAATATCATCAAGATATTCATTGAAGGCTTCGAGTTTGTCGGTACACTCTTTAAGTTCTTGAAGCACACGCACATTCGCTTTAGCCATTTTCATAACATCCATGTCATGAACGGCTTTGATTATATCCGCCTGTATTGCGTATGATTGATTAACAGCATTAAGAGCATTGCCAAGATTAGAAGTGTTTTCCTTGAAGGTATTGTTAAATTTATTGAGATTCTTGACAAGGTTATTCAATGCTTGCGACGTATCTGAGGGCAATTCTGGAAGAAGTTCAGATTGCATCCATGCGAGAAATGAATTTTTCCCATTTGCCTCTTTCAGTTTGCAACGCTTAAAAAGCAGTGAATTGGCGGTTGTGAGCAAGATGCCTATAATTGAAGCAAGCATAGCCCATGCAACACCACTAAGCAGTGCATTGATACCTAATGCAGCATTCTCTGAAGCAACATTTATGACACCACCGGAACTACCCATTAAAGTTAGAATAGCATCCGATTTCAATAAGTCAGTAAGACCAATAATAACACCTGCCATTGTTCCGGCAAGACCCCAATACAAAGGTATAGGAGTCTGTGTCGCAATGTCGTTTTCTACCGAATCGCAATGGCGGTCAACGGCGTCTTTAAGCAAACCAAAATCAATAACTGATCCTGAATTATTTCCGAGGTACTTATTTATTGAGTTCTTAATCGACTCAAAAATTGTGTTCCCTGCGCCATATACACCGTCAACGAGATTTGTCTGCTTGTTACGACGAAGACGCCACGATGACTCTTCAGAAAAAATCTTACTGAATTGATTCATGCGCAACAGGTTCTTTACGAAAAAGAATACCTGAATACAAATGATAGCTATGATAATAACAGGTACTAATGCGTGCATGGCTTATATATAAAGTGCAATTGTTGCTTTCTTGGTTATTATCCAACGATCTCCATCCTTTTTTGCTTCTCCAGGAAGTATAACTTTCATTTGTGTTGCTTCTGAAGGAGCACATCCCTGAAAGTCAAGAGCCATTTTTATAGAATCGTTGGATTTCAAATCATTGAGATATTGGGTACCTTCCAAAGGTCTGAATTCAGCTCTGTTATTTCTGACTTCAACAGTAAATCGAGAATCTGATTCACGAATGTCAGACAAACGCTTAAAGTATGCCTCTGTTAAAGACATTTGAGTAGGGAGCCCAAAATAACCCGATTGTTCGTTGACAGAAGGACGTCTTATTTCAGTTACAGGACTGCTCATAACTGCGTTTTGTGGTTCGTAAGCTGAGCCCTGATTCATTCTTTCAAGTTGACGTTCAATTTCATATATTCGAGAAGTCAATGAAGTGTATTCACTATTGCTGAGGCCAGAACTTGTAGTTTTAGTACGTACTGGCACAGTATTTGTTTTCTGTTCTAATGAATAAACTCTTTGTTCTATTTCTCCTATATCTTTACGATGCCGGTTAGCGCGTTTCTGAATTGAACTGAGTCTGATTAGCGCAATAATAGCAACTAATAAAGCAATCGCTGCAATAACCCACGAAATCAGGTCATATAAATGAGACGACCCTTTCAAATCTGATATTTCCTTTTTAACCTCGACGAGGTTATTAGCATTCGCCTCCTGACTCTTGGATAATGATTCAATCTGAGATACTAAAACGTTGATAGAATCTAAAACCTGCTTTTTTTCACTGGAATCCAAAGGTTTCTCCCCAGTCTGTGACTCAGATTGTCCGTTAGTGGTGACTGATTCCGGGTTGTTAGTAGCATTGCTATCTTCACAGCCAGTCATAGCCATTCCTCCAATAATGAGGACGACCATAATTATGAATGTTCTCAATGTTTTCATCCTTGTGAACTTCTTAAAGCGTTAAAAATTTCAGTGGACATTGATTGTAGTACGCCCTTTATTGGGTAATAGAAGAACGTTTCTTCTATTACATCATCGGCTTCCGTTTCTTCCATACGTTGCGTAATACCTTTATCGAGGAATGTTGCAAGGTCTTTTGTCGCTGCTTCTTGAGCAACTTTGAATGAAGACATTTTAACCCCGAAATTCTTATCGAAGTTAAACGCATTATTCATATCAACAAATAGAAATCTGAAGAATGCCTCGACAGCCTTTACAGTCTTGTCCTTATACGCATCAGTTATAGTTGCGTATGTATCCATATTACTAACGATTCCGGTGCAATCGCTCTTAAAGACAATAGTTTTGTCCCTGCTATCCTCTTCTTCAACCCCAATAAGTCCACCCTTGCAAGTGGAATCTTTGGGATTAGAATCTTTTTCAAGACCAAGTAATTCAAGTTCTTTTCCATACGGTTTGCCAAGAACCTTCTCAAATACTAACTTGGTATATTTTGCAAGTATTTTTGAGTCGGTTGTAATGACGCGAATGACCTTACTGCCATTACCACTGAAAGATATGTGTCGTGGTACGTCCAAACCAAGAGATTTCGTTATCTGGGCGATGTGATAGATAATCGAGGTATAGAACACGATGAAGACAATCTTGAAATCCTCATCTTCTTGAAGAAGATAATTAAAGTCGATAGCCTTATCGTTGATGCCAACTGCTCTGGGAAGAGAATTATCCTTTAGCCCAAATAAGAACGATGCCATATTAGATGGATGTTCATTGTTGGTACTGTTGAATACTCGAATCAATTCTGACAGATTCTTTTCTTCAAGAAGTTTGATAATGTTGCCTTTGTGATAATCCACAATCCCATTGTGACTATCAAGAGTTGAGAATGAGTTCTCAAACAAAGCATTTGACGCGAATCTGAACGATGTAACATAATTGATGACCTTATCTTTCGCGAATGCGATGTCCGTAGTGCCACCACCAATGTCCACATTCACAAGACTGGTTGCCGTTGAGTATCTCTTGAAGAAATATTGAATTGGAGCGGCAGACTCTGTCATGCTATTCGTCACTCCATCACCAAAGTATTCCTTGTACGCCTCATCCCATGTTTCTTTTAAGCGACGCAGGCGCTTGGGTGCCATACTGATGGGATAGAACCATGTGATTTTAGTTCTGGAGAGATCTCCATTATTCAACAATACTTTATTGCGAATTATTAACATTAGAGTACGGACGTATGATTCCATAACTCGCATATCTTCCCCGTTACCCCATTTGATGTTGTATTTGAGGTTGTTATACGACAAATCCGAGCGTTTGTCGTATGTAAACGGTAAGTTTACGAGAGTGAATGGATCAATGGTCTTACTCCAATCCACCGTCTTGGCACATGAAAGGACGGTTCTTGTTGGAAACTTAAAGTCACCGTTGCCAATTTCACCGGGAATAAAATCCTTTTCTATGAGTTCCGTCTCTGCTTGCAAGTCTTCCAGATAGCCATATTCATTCTTCTGAGGAATGAACATTTCACATAACTCTCGGTCTTTCTGAGTAAATGAGAATACTTTGGGTGCCTCTCCGCTCTTGCGATATTCTATATGAGTATTTGATGTGCCGAGGTCAACAGAAAATTCGTATGACTCTACGTTTCGTTGTGGCTTAAATACAGGCACAATAAGTCCTCTATATGTGTTGCAGCTAACTTGTATATAGTCGAAGTTTTGACCCTTGACAAGATAGTTCTCAGCCTTTATGAGAATCTCTTGATCCTCATTTCGGCAAGACTTAAACGGCATACCGATTTTTTCAGCATCAGCATAGAATGTGAGTTCTATCTTTGTACTTGATGCTTGGATGCACGAAACATTATAGATTGCATCTGCCGCATTATTGAAGCGTACCTGCGGCATGATGAAACCCGTGAATCTCAGTTCGGTCACGTTGCCGGCATTATTTTGAATGTCCGCTGAACTATTATTATAGTATATGCGAGAATATTCTATGTAAGTAATATTTCCGGCTCCCTTAATGGGAATACGTATGGTTATGTTTACCGAATCACCGGCAAGCAGTTTCATTTCGACCATTGGTTTCCCGTCTTGCATATTGCCTCGAAGTTCTTCAACTGTGAAATATTTGAAGAACAAGGGTTTTAATGGCAGAAGAAAAGCCAGTTCAGGCTTGTCTATTTTGATATGGGCATCAAAATAGTTCGCGGTGTTGAGAGCATGGGGAACCTTGATAATTGTATCTTCAAGGAAATCGCTGATTGTAAGATATGGATGGATGGAGCCCTCAAATGGTAACTGTCGTCTTGATAACTCTGGTTCAGTTTCCTTATAATTTGCTCTATTGGTGTTACCCCATTTGCCTGTCGTATATTGTAACTGGCTATAACGGTTGCCGGCCTCAATAGGCAGAACCAAAGGAAGATTTTCAGACTGTTTAGAGGTCTTGATTACAAAATCGCTTGAAGTTGAAACAGGACGATGAGCCTTCTTATAGAGCGTATAGCCTAATACCTCTACAAGATCATTCTGCTGAATATCCTTTACCTCTATAGAATCAAAATCTTTGAGAGCGATGGCACTTACGCTATTCAACTCATTCTTCTTATTTTGATCCTCAATTGCTTTATACGTTGCATTTAGATACGCCTCAACTTCAGGAAATAGTCCTGCAAAATTGGAAATACTCTTTCGTAGAGCAAACAAATATTTGATAAACTCAAAATCACGCTTGTATAGTGGCTGATACTCACTGTCAAACGGCTTATCCTCACCAAAGAATATGTCATTAACATAACTAAGGTCATTTGCATTACTGAAGAACAGCGTTGCAGGAGATGTAGCACCGATAATATTTAGTTCATCCGGGCCTTCAAGATAATTCAGAAGGTAGATATTCTTCAGTTTATCGAAGTTGTAGGTTTTAGAGTCAGAACTCATATATTTTTTCAGGGCATCAGCCAAATACTGATGTCCAGCTATAGATGATTGTTCCAACTCGGTAAGCATTAGTGAGTGATCCCACTTGATAATCTCGACCTTGCCGGTATATTTATCAATATTGAAAAATATTTCCGCTACATCAAGCGAATCCGAAACCATCTTATGAAAAATGGTTTGACCATCTAACGCTATTTTTCTGGTTCTTTTATCGGGTTTACAGATTTCCTTAAAGGCTGTCTTTATAAGGTCTATGCGAGCGAATGGCGAGGGGATAGAAGTAATCTCATGGCGGGCAGATGCTCCGTCAGGATCTTCTATCGTGTCGCGACTTGCAGAATTATAGGGAAAGGCTGGACTGTTGTTCCAGTCCTCATAAGTGGATGTGCCCTCCTTATATAATCGGAATATCTTTGACATAGTGATTAGTTGCTTAACTTTTCTTTTACAAGTTTTTGGGTACCGAGATAGAACATCTCAAGGAATTTGTTCTCCTTACCACTACTCTTGCAATTCCTGACCGCTGAATTGAGTCTGTCCGTAACAAGATTATAGTCTGAGAATTTACTCAAAATCCTTTTGGGCTTAACGCCTTCGACAAGGTCAAAAGGCTTATCACCACAGGATAGATTGAAGAGGTATAAGGAGCGTTTATTCTCGCGCATCTCTTTAAGCCATTCATGGTATTTGCGGAAAAAATCGGTAAGGTCGTTGAAGAAAATGCTGTTATACAAATCTTCAAAATTACCATTATTTGCGTTGAAGGAGCTGGATTTATATGTTTCGGCTTTGTACGTGAGGGCGTTTGACATCATTGTGAACTGAACCATCGGATTGTAGAGCATGTTACGCATCCTTTGATAGAACGAATTAAATGATACTGTATCGGCCCCATCCTTAATGCCCAATTCCATATTTGATGTGCCCGTATAGGTACTATTGGAAAAATCCACTATAGCAGTCGCTCCAAGGAACTCTATTAAGTGCGCATCATTCTGTTGAGCGGAACCACCTTCATGATTCTCATATGTCTTTGCCACATCATCAGCGAGATAGTAGAGGGCATCAATAGAGCCATTCTTGCTAATATTGCTTTCGTAATAAGCAAGAGCTGATTTAGTCTTTGATATGAACGTGGATGAATCAATTTCACTATCGTCATCCTGTTTCAATTTGAAATAAGGAAGAATAGTGATTGCGCCTATTGTGGCACGATTGATAATATCATGATTGGGAAAATTTTTGCCGGTGCGAAGTGTTTTTAGTAGCAAAGGGAATCCACTCGCACCAGTCCCGCCAAAAATGGAACTGATAATGAATATGCGATCTCCATCACTAAAATCACTTGCAAAAGTCTCAAAATCGGAAGAATGTGCTATTTGATTCAGAACAACACTGCCAATATTTGGATTACCCTTAAAGCCTACCTCCATTGACGATTGGAGATTCTTTTCTGAAAACAACATCTTTGTCAAGGCTTGATTGGCTTTGTTCATAGACGCATAATCAATGAATTGTTGGAATGATTTGTCATCAGTATCATTGATTAAGAGTGTATAGTTCGGAATAATCTGCTTTATTTCAGTACGGAAGAAGCGATTCTCATTTCCTGTACTGAATTGAAGATTATCACGAATTGCAGAATACTTATTGAGCAGACTAACGGTTCGAGTCAAATCTGCATTTGATGTATCAGGATCAATAATGATTGGCACAATCTCGTCTGCTCCGACTTTAACACCCGAAGCTAACATCATTGTTAGGGATCTCAGCACTCTCGACCCAGTGCCACCAATGCCGAATATAAATAGTTTAGACATAGTTTAGAATGGTGCTCGTGAACAATTAGAACTCCACCACTTGAAAATGAAGGAGAAGATTATGAATGCGAGGATTGAGAGTATCATATTGGAAACACCAAAACAAAGAATCTCGGATTCCCCTATGTTTAATGGAACCTGCAAATTTGTCGAAGGGTCTATACCAACCATCTTGTTGTCATAGTTGTCTTTTAGAACCCATTGCCATCCAACGATGAAGTTTACAACGGCATTTGCCCCTAAGAAAATGAGCCATCCCCACCAGTTGGTCAATCGTGGATGATTGACAGCATAATAATAGATTAGCACCACTGCAAGGCTAATGCCAAACATGGTAAATCCAATTCCGATGAAAGAATTGTTTTGTGAGAGTGGAGAGGATGCCCCCCACATATACTCAGCAAGTTCAAGACCAAAAAAGTCCTCAAACCAACAGTATATACTTCCAAAGAATTCGCCCATATATTTATTTGCGTTTAACGTTAAAATTAAATGTAGTGCTTATTTTCTCATTCTTATAGGCATCGGCAACACCTTGAATAAGGTATTTAATGCCTGTTGTTTTATTGAGATTTTCTTTTATATTAGTTCCTGTTTCATCATTAGATTCTGAAACCCAAGAAGACAGTTTTGGGGCATGGAATGTCAAGCAATCCTGAGCAATAGTAGTCCCTTTCGGGATTGTGAATTTAATGAAATGCGAATATTTACTTTTTGGATCTGAAATCGGATAAATCCCTTCTACTACTATCGTGGAGTTATTGAAAGTGTAATTACTTTTGTCTTGTACCATTCCATCAGGTTGCAGTGTAGCGCTGAAATCTGCTTGAATAGTGAGATGATAGTCTCCATGAGAAGAAACTATCGTTTTACTTGTCAGAGCATTGTTGAAGATAACATAAGGAACTGCCGATTGGTTGGAAAATGCAACGATTCCACTAAGGTCATACTTCGTCAATTGAGAAAGTGGAACAGCTGCATTGAGTTTGGCGAGATAATTTTTGTTGCCAAAAATCCATATATAATATGGACGCTTCACATCTTTAAGCATTTCAACTGACCCATTAGGATAAAAGTATTTTCCGTTAAAGTCCGAAGCCAGTTTTAGTATTTCGACTCCCAAATCAGGAACTCTCTTTTGTGCATTTATTACCTCATCCTTAATACGAATCTCACAGTTTGTAAGGAACTTTTGAGCATCTTTGGCCGGCAAATCCAATATACAATCTGATACAAATATTGCAACAGTTGTATCGTTCACCGTTTCAAGAACCGAAGCAATAATACTACCCAAATCCGTGTTTGCCGTATTGCCGCCAGCCTTGCGGAATGATGCTGGATTTAAGGCTTTTATATAGGATGTTAAATTGCCTTTATAAGGTATTATTTGACTATTTATGTAATATAGTTGAGTAGTGTTAGTATTGCGATTTAAATCACTGACATAATCATATACCGCATCTTTCAACTGTGATCCATCACACATATAGCCATCCATACTGCCTGAATTTTCTATAAAAACCTTGACACATGGGTTATCATTTGGAATAGAAGACGATACTGGAGTTGAACTAACTTCTATTTTTTTACTGCCACAACTTACCGCAACTACACCAAACAGTGCAGCCAAGCCTATAAGGGATGTTATGATTAGTTTATTTTTCATTCTGTATGAAGTCGTTTAATAATACTCTCTTAAAAAGAGTTTTGGATGTAAGTTTAGATACTAAATGATAGGTAGTTACATCTAAGTTAGATGCCCATTCGCTAAACAGATCCTTCAGAGGAGGTTTCGCTCAAGCAGATTTTTTGCCGATGATTATCTGATTCTCAAGGATTTTTTGTAACTTTGCACGTGGTTAAGTATCTCTTTTTAAGAGATTTGAATATTTGCTAAACACACGGAATGATGGAGGGGCACAACCCGTGGGAGCCTCCGTGATTTTCTGATATATGATGGTTCGTTTCGTCATGTCTATTTGGTTGTTTGTAGGTAACTCTAAACAAGAGATTGGGATTTTTTAGTGCTCGCTGATAATCATGGAGATACTGATATTCGCTCGTGATATTTGCTCAACAAAGTGGCTGTAAAGACTTTATATGTTGTAAAACATAATAAATTTGATTAACGGTTTTAGTCCTCATTTCCAGATTTTTTCGTAACTTTGCAAACTGAATAAGTATCTCTTGTTTAGAGATTTGGATGATTGCTAAACAAAATAGCCTCGATGCTGGAGCACCGAGGCGTTCGTGTGTTTTATAGGGACTTTAGGATTAGACTATTGGCTTTGTCAACGACTGAGGTGTCAAGGGAGGCGAGGTAGATTTGGGTAGTGGCTTCGCTGTCGTGGCCCATGCCTTCGCTGATTACGCTGAGGGGGATGCCCTTTGCTTTTGCGGCACTGGCCCATGAGTGGCGGGCAACGTACATCGTCAAGGGGATGTTTATTCTGACCAAGTCGGCTATCTTCTTCAAGTTGTGATTGATGTTGTAACCGATGTTGCGGTAGGCACATCGCTCGTTGATACCATCTGTCTTGATGATGGGTAACAAATATTGCGTAGGATTGTCGGGATATTTGTCGAGGATGGCTTGCATTTCCGGCGCCCATGCGATTGTGAGCTGCTGTCCGGTCTTGCGACGGCGATAGACAATTGATCCGTTTTTAAGGTCTGTTTTCTTCAAATAAGCCATATCTATGAAACTCATACCACGAAGATAGAAACTCATCAGGAACATATCGCGGGCGTAGTCTAATGGCGGTGAGAGTGATAAGTCCAATGCCTTTATTTTCTTTATGGTGGGAAGAGGCAATGCGCGTTTAATGGTCTTGTCTACGCCAGTATAGACATGACGGAAAGGATTGCGGTTCTCGATGATGTCATCCTCAACTGCCCGGTGATAGACCGCCCGAAGAATGCGGGTGTAAAAGGATATGGTGTTAGGAGAATTGCCACGCTGCTTGTGCCATGCCTCGTATGCTTCCATTATCTCGGAGGTCATGCAATCGAGCATGATGTCTTCGTCTTCTCGGAACTTCTTAAAGCTGTTGAGTGCAGCTGTATAGGTTTCGGAGGTTCTTGTCTTACCGTGTTGCTTGAACTTGATAATCAAACTCTCCATGAAGTTGAACAATGAGTATTCGCTTGCATATCTGCGAAACTCGTCAATCACATCATCGGCGGTATAGGACAATCCTTCTGCATCAAGGCGTTTGTCAATTTTGGTCAGTCGCTCTACATCCCAGCGGATTCTCTCGCGGATTGAGAGAATGAATGATTTCCTTTCGCTGGATTGCTTTGTTGTTACCATTGAACGGTTTTCATCCCATTCATCAGGCATTACATGATACTCAGTGTTTAGTTGACGGACTTTTCTCTCATGGATAATCTGGTAGTAGATTGCACCCTCATGGTCTGCAATCGTTGATGGTCGGTATTTTACTTTTATTGAGGCCATAGTGTATCGTTTTTTAGTCTATAAGATACGACAAAGGGACACACCCCGAATGGAGTGCATCCCTTCGACGCAACTTATTAGACTGTTATTAAGGGAGAAAAAGGGCGGCAAGTTCCGTTAGCCTCCGAGTTAACAAACCTTTGTGTTTCTTGCCTTTGTAATGGCAATGGGAGGTGTAGGCTTTGAAGATGTTGCGGTTGCCGGATTTGAGGAGGCGGAGGACGCTGGATTTGTTGACTACACCGGGGCCACAGTTGTATGCGAGGGCAGCGAGGAGATATTTGTCTTTGCCATATTTCTCGTACAGGGCACAGAATTTGGAGTAGTCTTTGCGAAGAAGTGCGTCAGCCTGCGCTTCGGTTAGTTGGCAACCACGGCGGTAGGGTTCGCCCGGCTGAACTTGATGTCCATATCCAACGTAAGGCCAATGCTTCGGCTTATGGAGTGTTTCAAACTTCTTGATTATTAGAACTGCACGCTCAAAGAGCGGCAATTCCATTATGCTTCTTTTTGTTTTCTGCTCCCTTGCGGGGGCAGTTCGCTGTGAGGCGGCGTTGCCGGGCATTGTTCCCACGAGGGAGAACAATGCCACAAAGAGTATCAGAAGTTTCTTCATTTGCCGATGGGTGTTAGTGTTCCGGGATTGATAGGAGTCACAACCAGACTTCCTGTGCCGCCGTTGTCGTCGCTGTCGTTGTTATTGAACTCAAATGTTTGTTCCCAGTGGGTCCCATAATTATCCTCTACCGTGACCAGAAGTTCGTGTGAGCCTGTGCTTCGGGCGGTGTAGTTGAGTCGGAATTGTTTGGATTCGATTAGGACGCGGTCATTGTTGACGAGTGTCGGGCCATCGACAAGTTTCAGTGTACCTTTCCCCTCATACTGGAAGTATCGGATTGTGTAGAGGGTGTTGGTGTAATTCCCTTCGGGGACGATGGTCATACGCAGTTCGACTGTTTCGCCATTGGCGATTTTGTCGGCGTATGGCATAACTTCCACGGTGAAGGGATATGACTGCTGCACATCGAGGTCGTCAGAACATGAGGTGAAAGAGAACACGAGAGCGAAGAGGACTGCCCAGCATCCGAAGAAACAGGCGGCAGTGACGCGGATTGCGCCGATTCTATTGAGGATTGTTTTCATCAGAGTTTGAGTTTTGATTTTGTTGTCTGTTTGGGATAAAGCGACATGAGATAGTCGTTCAGATCCTTGTGATTGGGGTAAAGTGCGGACTTGTCCATTACCTTATCGCCTAACTCCTGCTGGAGTTTGACGAGTGCGGCTCGTCCGGCATTGTCGTTGTCAAGGTAGCAACTCACCACGCAGTATTCTCTCAGTGGAGCAATGGCTTTATTCAGATTGGATACGGAGTTAAGCACGATTGTATCCGTACCGTCATTATATCCGAGCCGTTCCGCTGAGAGAAAGTCGATGAATCCTTCAAAGACATTACATCGGGCGTTGCCATTGGCGATGTGGGTGATATGCTTGGGTGGATAAGAGCCTTTGAAAAAGGAATTACGTAGTTCATAGCCATGCGCGTTATTCTCAAAGCCGATGGCATAATACTTCTTACCATGCAATTCATAATTGACCTGCACACAATATCGTTGTGCTATGTCGCGTGGTATGCCACGGTCAGCAAGATATTTCAGAAGAGCCGGAGCCTCCAGTCTGGAGATTTCAACATTTTCAAAAGTTGGTTCTTCCTTGAAAGGCATTGGCTTGTAGGGCTTCTCCACAGCCAACTGCATCTTTTGGGCGATGAACTCCGCACGTTTGATGAAGTCTGTTTCGCCTGTCAATTCTCCGGCAAGATTGAAGATGTCGCCACCGGCACCACTCCCAAAATCGTACCATAGATTTTTGCGAGGATTGACATGGAAAGACGGCTTTCGCTCATTGCGATATGGAGAGTAGAACCACAATCCTTTGCTGTCGCGGCGTGTCGGCTGATAGCCGAGGTGGTTGAGGAAATCCACCAAAGGGATTTGTCGTATAGAGTCGATGTTCATAGGCGCATTTTTCGTTTAGGTTTTGGCGGTTTTTCCTCTGGTTTGGGAGTCTGCTTTTTCTGTAAGGCGTTCATCTCACCGGCAATATATCGGTTTAGTTCCGACTTGTTGGCACAGCCCGTCAGTTCATACGCGAGGTCATAGATTCCACCATTGGCACCAGACTTGGTATCACGCCATAAGTTCGTGCGGATATTGATAACCATCGCACCTTTGGCCGATGAGTCGTAGGGAGAATTGTAGATTCTCAAATCGCCGTCGGCGGCTACCGGGTGTTCCTGACCCAATGCCTTCATAAAGTCAGTGAGCGGTATCTTGGCAATGTCGAGGTGTATTACCTGTGGCTCAATGGCTCTTTTTGTGAGCATTTCTTTGGCTATTTCATTCTCGTTCATCATCTTGACAATGTAGCCGCTAATATCCTTCCGATGGTCGCCCCTTGCTGTAAGTTCCGCCAAATCATATAAATTCCCGGATTCATCAGTCCCGTGATCATACCAATTATTCATTTTGGTGTCAACCACTAATAATGCCTCTGCATCATCACGGTACGGAGCATAGTAAAGTTTCAAATATCCATAGCCGCCAACTGACTTTTCGCCAAGGGCATCCAAGAATGCCGTAATCGGCATCCCCGGAATATCTTTCTCAGTATATTTCATAGCCTGTCAGTCCATCATAATTCTAATGCCCAGTCCGTAGGAGAAATGGCAGTGCCCCGTTGAATTACCGAAAATGAATCTCTCTTTGAGATTGGCGGTGAGGGCGATTCTGTCTGAGAGATAGAAATCGGCTTGAAGATTGACCGCTCCACCATATATGAATGCGTCGGTATTGTGGAGCGTTGCACCGTCAGACAACAGCGTCTTACCCCAGTTGACCGTTTCATATCCGGCAAGAGCAGAAATGCCACCATAGAGATGAAAGAACTGTGAGTAGTTACTGTATAGGTGGAGATTATATCCCGCTTCGCCTATAAGCTCAACCACAGGGATTTTACCTTTCTCTCCGTAAGGTTTATATGTCTGGAGATACTCTCCGCCGAAAGTCCATTCGTGAGCATTGTTCCCTTTGAAAACGGAGTAATACACTCCGAAAGAATAACCGCAGTCACGGGCTGAGCCGGTATAGAAACCGTCAACCATATTAGCCTTGACTTCTACCGACCTCATGCCGGGAAGTGTTCGCTGAGCCATTGCCCGGCCTCCGAAGAGGCTGAGCATGGCGATTGTGGCAATGATAAATTTCTTCATAGGCTTATTGGATTGAAAGTTCATCAATTACATTGGCTCTTACGATGTCTTCATTATCGACTACAAAGGACTGATGGCGACCACCTTCTTTTTCGGCGACCTCAATAACGAGCTGCTTGTCGTCGGGGATAGTGAATTTCTCCAGAGCGAACACTGTGTGTTCAGTTGATTTGCCATGTACGACCGTCACATAGTTCTGGGCGCGTAGCGGTTCAAGCACCTGTTCCTGCATGGCAGTTCTCTTTATAACTTTCTTATCCACAATCTTGAACGACACAAAATCAATGTCGAAAGTGATGTTTGATGTGTTCTTCAGTTCTGTGTGGAAATAGAGTAACCCGTTGTTGGTGTAGATTGATTTGAGAAGGAACTGTACACCGAAACGCTTTGAGCCGATATGTTTGATTTCACGCTTGTTCTGTTTGTATATGGATTTCATAATCAGTTTTACAAGCATAGGTGACTCCTGACCGAGTTTTTCCAGATAAATCTCCTGCGCGTTGTTGGGGCGGTTCACAGCCTCACCGTCATGGAGAAAATCAGTCATCTCGATACTGAGCAACAGCGGTTCTTTGGCGAATTTTACGTTAAATGTGTAATAGCTACCATCTTCAGTGATAACCGAAAGATTGGTTTCCTGCTTGAACGACTTGAAAGCTGATTTTACACGCAGCACATTCTTCGCACCATCGGCGAGTCCGGCAACAAGGTTCTCATTACCGAGATCCACGTAGGTAATCTCAGCCGGGAAGATGATATGCGTGGTTTTGTTGTAGCATACCTCCAGCGCATGAGGCGGAATCATTCGGTCAAAGCCGACTTTTCGGGTAAGACCATCGAATTTGTCGCCGTCGGTATAGTTAGCACCGTACACATTCATATCGTGTTCGGCGACCGTTTCAGTGTCAGAAGACACATTGTTATAGGTGTTTTTGACTGTTTTTGCGTTGACAGCGGTGGCTGCTCCGAAGAGCGCCACTGCCACAACGAAGAGTTTTGTGATTGTTTTCATTCGTTGTTGGTGTGTTTTGTTGATTATTGCTCAACCTGCTTGAGCATCACTTTGTAGCCGGATTTCAGATGAACTTTCACCTGCCGGACTTTCTTGGTAAGGTACTGGCCCACGCCATTAAGGAGACCGCGACCCACATCGGAAACAATCTGCGCTCCGGCATTGGTGGATACGTTGATTGAACTACCGACGGTGCTACCCATATTGGCTCCGATTTCTTTCAGTGCGTCAGACTCCATAGAGTTGGGAATGTTGATACCCTCCTGACCGTCTGAGTCATATATAGCGAGGTCAACCTCCATGATACAACCCAATGCATCAATACTTTCAATCGTGATTTCAAGGCGTTCCCCTTGCAATCGTGCCGAGCCGACAATTATTGTATTCTTTGGCAACAGAGAGTTGCCTATCCACATAGGTTCAAGGGTTCTCAGTTTCACGCTCTGACCGTCAATTACCGACTGGTCAGAGGCTATGCACGCTGAAATGGTATTCTTGAAATTCTGACGCTTGCCGCCGACAGCGGTTGAGAATGACCGTTCAGATGTTGCAGCACTGAGAGAGGAAACCACATTGCGGTTGACCTGATTCACCGGCATAACTTTACGCTCTTTCTCCGGCTCGTCCACAATGACCGCTTGCTGACCGCCATTGCCGGTGCCGAGGTATTGCGCTGCCAACTGATAAGACTTCTCCATCAGCTCCACTTCATTGGGCTGCTGAGTCTGCTGCTGGGCGTAGGCATTCTGCATTTCCAGTTCATCAATCCGTGCTTGCAATTCAGCAATCTGTGCCGCAGATTGGTCTTCGGGAATGTAAAAATCTTCAAGCGATGCTTGGACTGACTGGTATGCCTGAGCGGACGATTCAATTTCTGACGATACTGAATCAGGTTGAGACGCTATTGTATCAGCAACCGCCTCCAGTGATGCCGCATCTACGGCACGTTGATTATGTTCGGCTTCCAGTGCTTCCGCTTCATAAGCCTCAATCTTACGCTCGTGCATTTCCTCCGAGGATCCATCAGGTAATTCCGTATTGGCACGGCCACGGGATGAATCATCGTCAGACGAAGGACTGAATATCAGCCAAAGACAGGCGATGCACGATAGGAACATCAGAGGAAATACAATAAGGTATTTCTTCAGTTTCTCCTTCTCGGCGGCGTTTCTTGGTCTCAGTTTCGCTTTGAGTTCGTCAATCCACTTCATGGGCAACAGTATTTACAGGTTGCTGAATGTCTATTCCTTCTATGTGCTCGATGTCGAATGTATGCCGGGCTTGACGTGCGCCCATTTTATAGCAGGCATTCCCAAACACGAAGAAGGCTACGAGAATGAATACCGAGAACAGAGCGGTTACGACAATAAGCCGTTGCTTATGGGGCAACTCATCACACTTACCTTTCAGAAAGTTAGAGAGACGTGTTTTTGGCGAGTGCCACACCTTATTATATATGGCACTCCGTATGTTGGATAATTTCATCTTGTTGTTTAGCGTTTGACGGTCTGTAAATCCTTGTTTTCAAGAATTGTCAGACCTTCGATTATAAATCCGTTTGGATTATCGTCAGAGCGGGATGAGTTTGTGAGCCTACAGGTTGTAATCAAACTTCGCATAGTCACATTGCTCTGGCGTATAATCATTTCTTTCGCGTATGTCTTGGCTATATAGGGATAATTATTGAAATCACATACAACGCTGTCAACCTGAAGAACTTGGTTGATATTGCCGGCGATTATACGGTTGTAATATCCCTTTTCGACAAAATCGGTATAGTAGTTGTATGCACTCTTGTCGGCCAGTATCAGCGCACGGTCAATGTTATGCTGAATTGCTGATTTGTCCGGAGATAGAGTGAAAAACAACTCATGGAAACGGCGCACGTGTTCGCGAGCCTCCGCCGGACGGTTTTGACTCATGTCCTGTGACAAGGCAAGCATTAGAGACTTGCCATTGTCAAGGACATAAATCTTCTCACGCTGCTTCTCTGCAAAACTGAGAGAGAAACATACCGATGAAATGGCAATCACAGCACAAGCACACAGCATCACTATTCCGAACAGCCTGATTTGGCGAAAGGAGGTTTCTATGTTTTTGAGTGATTTGAATTCCACGTAAATTTAATTAGTAAATGTTTTTATAAAAATTGCAGGATGTGGCTTATAACATCCACTGTCCATCCGTTGCCGAGCATTTTATAGATCTGAGGTTCACTACATACCCATTCATACCAGTCTGGAATTGTCTGAAGACGGCAACATTCTTTTGGAGTCAGCCGCCTCAGCACCATATCATCGCCATTGATAATCAGGCAAGCCGCTGAATTGCTTGAAGTGGCAAGCAAACAAGGGGCTTTACCTGATAATATAGGTCTGAATCCTCCGCCAAACTGTGGTGACACTATGGCACCGGAGATAATTACGGTTGAATCAGTTTTCGATGAGCAATCTCTGATTGCTCTACCGTTTTGTATCGCAGACACCGGGAATCTTTCAATCTCGGGAGACGGACGGATGATATGGTTTGAAATCCAATTTTCCGGACAGAAACAAGATACAGGAGCCAATGCGTAAGTTTCGCAAAAATCAATATCTCTGAACAGTTCCATGAATTGTTCCTCAGATAATGACTTTTGGTTTTCAGATTCATAGGCAATCTGTTTCTCCAATTTCTCAATGTCCTTCCTTGAAAGAAAATATCGAGTGTCAGCCACATCATCAAGCACATCACGAAGGTATATTCCCTTATCCTTGGGCTGAGGGATTGCAGTGAAAACTGTTTCGCCAAAGAGATGTGGAGTTGCTGCGGTCAGTATGTTTGTCCAATAGAGACGGAGTCGGTTTTGCGCGGACACAAGAGATGAATTGATTGCGACAGGCTGTAGTCCCAGATGGCTGCTTATGACATTCTCATACTCAGCACGCATCCTGACATTTTCCAAAAGGAATTTTACATCTGGATTGTAGGCTCTTATCTCATTGAGAATTCGGACATATTCAAAAAACAGCACGCTTCGCGGATCTTTGAAATTCATCTGTTTGCCGGCAAAACTGAATCCTTGACATGGAGAGCCTCCAATCAGCAGGTCTATCTTGGGCAGATTAGCAGCCGAAAGATTTACAACGCTTCCCAGTTGAATGGTGTCGGGAAAATTGTGAGTTGCCTGAATTATGGCAGCCTTATCAATCTCTGATGCAAAATACTGTTTGACCTTTATTCCGGCTTCCCGTAGGGCGATGGCACCGCATGACATGCCGTCGAAAAGAGACAGCACTGTCAGACCATTGCTGTCCATAGTCGTATATAAGGCTATTTGAGCAATTTCCCGGCGCGACCTGCAACATTTCCAGCGACTCCACCTGCAATTGAACCTGCCCATGAGCCGCCTTGTAGAGCGGCATTATTGACATTCCTGTTATAGCTACCCATGCCACCGGCCTGAATAATCCAGCCTGCTACAGTGGGAATTGTGAAGTATCCGATGATGCCAATAATCATGAAGATGACATACGCACTGTTTGTCCCGTCAATGTCAACATTCGGATTATTAGTCAATTCCGAAATGTCATTCTGCAACATCAAAACTTGGATTTTGGCGAGTATTGTACTGAACAGGTCAGCTACCGGAAGCCAGAGGTAGGTCTGAATATAGCGACATATCCACTGGGGTAGAGTTGACTGAAATCCATCCCATACGGATAGAGCAAAGGCAATCGGTCCGAGGATTGACAGCACTACCAAGAAGAATGTTCGTATGGTATCTATCGTTAGGGATGCAGCTTGGAAAAGCATTTCCAGTAGTTCGCGAAAGAAATTCTGAATAGCTTTCTTCACCTTATACATTCCTCTTTCAATATACATTCCGGCGGCAGTACCTATTTCAGTTACGCCCAATTCGTCAATCTGCCTGTCAAATTCAGCATCATCAACCAAATAGGCGGTGGAGGGGTCATTCATCATCTGTTCATACTCCAACCGGTCTTTTTCCTCTCGATACTTTTGCATATCGAGTGTCTGACCTTCAAGCATTGATGCCGTACCCTGCACAATCGGAGACATTACCGTGTTGATTGTCCCTAACACTACTGTAGGAAAAAACATGATGCAGAATCCAATAACAAAGGGGCGAAGCAGAGGGAATACATCAATCGGTTCGGCTCTTGCGAGTGACTGCCATACGCGGTATGCCACATAGAACAGCGCACCTAATCCGGCAATTCCCTGAGCTACCCCCGACATTTCTTCACACAACGGCATCATCTCATCATAGAGCGAGCGGAGGATAGTGTGCAGGTTTGAAAAATCAATGGCACATAAGATAGTATTGGGCATAGGCATTACCAGTATTTTTCAGATCCGTCTCCATACAAGCTGACAACCCTCTGGGTATCGGCCTTTTTCTTTGCACGGAGATATGACACGCTGATGTTCTTGTTGGTGTAATATGCCGTGAGATTCTTCAACCGCTTCATCTCCTTGTAGCAATCATCGACAACATCCATACGGTCTTTATCAGTCATGGATAGAGTCGTGATATTGACGACCTGCTTTAAATCTCCAAGCACGCCATTGGCTTCCTCCAATATTCGGGTATATCCGGACGCGATTGCCGAAAGTTCCGAAGATGTGAAGTTCGGATCCGTGAGCATCTTCTGGAAGTTGTTGACGTAGTAGCCGGAGATATTGCCGAGCATCAGGATTGTCTGTTGCACCTTTCGGGCATCGCGGACGAGATTGTTGACAGACTGGAGAGCATCGTAATACTTCTTCGCCTGCTGGTAAATTTTCACGGTCTCCTGAAAATTTTTAATCATATTCTGAGCCGTAGATGTTTCCTGAACAAGTGATTTGGAGTTATTTACGATGCTTTGGGCGATGTTTGACGGGTCAATCACCGTCCACTGGGCATTGGCTTTGCCCACTCCAAAGAGTAGGGCGAAAGCAAATACCGTGAGAAGAATTTTTAATTGCTTCATTATGGTTCGATTATATGATTGTTACTTTGGGTGCATCATCGGGATTGATTCCTTTTGCATCCTCGTTCTGCTTGTCCGCTGAATGATAGTCGGTCATGAAGATTCCCTGTGGTGTCACGAAAATCTCATCACCACTTGCGGTGATACCGATTGTTACCGGCCCGTTAGTTCCGTTGAATGTTGCCACACGGTCTGAGCTGGTAGGGGTAAGAATGTATGAACGTTCCTTGCTTCTGAAGCAGCCATACTGTTTCACAGTCACGACATGGATTCCTTTGATTTCATCGAACTCAAAGACCATGTCTTTGTTTTGAGTCCACCAACTGCGGTGTTTTAGGTTTTTGAAAAAATTATTCACGATTTTGGGTTTTAGTTGATTTTGGAAGCCATGCCTCCGATCATCTTTACTCCCACGTAGAGCAGGAGCAAAGGGAATGTTATTAGAATTGTCACACTTGCCAATATCCCGAGAGTGAGAGCGCCAACAGTTTTCAGAAGTATTTTCATGTCGCGCCCTCCCTTCTCGCCTGTGCCATCATGCGGATAGCCATTTCGAGGTTGCCTCCGAGTTTGGCGGCGAGCCGCTGCACTTCGACCTTCTCTGTCTCCTCAGTGGTATAGCAGTAGTATTCCTCACCCGACACCTCCGTGGCATAGACGGCTGATTGAGTGCCTCCGAGTCCTATCCATACCTCTTTATATAGCCGGTTCGGATTGTTCGCCATGTTGATACTGAGAATCTGGGCTTTCTCCTTGTCGGTAAGACCGAGCAGCTCCTGAATCTGGTCGAAACGGTTCATATATTTGCGTTGATCCAGAAGAATCTTGCAGTCGGAGTTGTTGATGATGGTCTCCTTGACAATCGGTGACGAGATAATATCGTCAACCTCCTGCGTAACCACCACAGCCTCACCGAAATACTTACGAACCGTCTTAAACATGTACCTCATGTATTCTGCCATATTTGCCGTAGAAAGAGCCTTCCACGCCTCCTCGCAGATAAGGACTTTACGGATACCTTTCAGCCTTCGCATCTTGTTGATGAAAGCCTCCATGATGATGATAGTCACTACAGGGAAAAGGTCTTTATTGTCGCGTATCGCGTCAATTTCAAAGACCACAAACCGCTTGTTGAGCAGGTCTATGTTCTCTTTTGAATTGAGCAGGAAGTCGAAGCGACCGCCATGATAGTATTGCCGGAGTGTAGTCAGGAAATTGTCAATGTCGAAGTCCTGTCTGTAGATGGGTATCGGACGGTTTGCCATTTCAACCTTATATTCGTCGCGCATGAACTCATAGAATGAGTTGAAGCAGGGGACGATTTCCTTGTCTTTCGCCATCTTGTCGAGGAACATTGACAATGCCGAGCCTAACTCACCGGATTCCGTCTTCGTCACCCTGTCATCCTCAGATTTCCAAAGGGTCAGAAGCAGCGTCTTTATCGAGTCTTTCTTCTCCACATTGAACACCCCATCATCCGTGAAAAACGGATTGAAAGATATGGGGTTATCCTCCGTATAGGTGTAGTAAATCCCGTCCTTGCCATGAGTGCGGTTGTGGATCAGATTACACAGACCTTCGTATGAATTACCTGTATCAATCAGCAATATGTGCGAGCCTTGCTCGTAATATTGTCGGGTGAAGTGGTTGGTGAAGAAAGACTTTCCGCTACCCGACGGACCCAAGATGAACTTGTTGCGGTTTGTTGTTATGCCACGTTTCATCGGTTCATCGGAGATGTCAAGATGCACCGGCTTTCCGGTCAGCCTGTCCACCATCTTTATTCCGAAGGGCGATAAAGATGAGCGGTAATTGGTTTCGGCAGTGAAAAAGCAAACCGCAGGTTCGATGAACGTGTAGAAGGATTCCTCCGCAGGGAAGTCAGCCTCGTTGCCGGGCATCGCTGACCAGAACAGCGTCGGGCAGTCGATGGTGTTATGCCGGGGCATACACCCCATTGTCGCCAGCTGGCCGCCCACCTCATTCTTGATTCGCCGCAGTTCCTCGGCATCATCCGACCATGCCATTATGTTGCAATGGCAGCGCACCGAGATAAGGCTGTAAGAATGAGCCTCGTTCAAGTAGCGGTCTATCCATTCCTTGTTGATGGCATTGCTCCGGCTGTACTTCGAGAGGGAATTCATGTTCCTTGCAGTCTTCTCAAACCTTGCCAAGTTCTCGTCATGGTCATCAATCAGGATATACTGATTGTAGATGTGGTTGCAGGGAAGAAGCAACCCCACGGGGGAAGCGAAACTCAATCGGCAATCAGAGCGGTCAGTCGATAATCGTTCATATCTGTTGTCGGTGCTGACCTTACCGGGGAGATCATTTGTGTCAGAAAGTGTGTGCAGGCACAGCATCTTATCACCGATTCTCATCTCCTTCGCCGAGAGGTCAATGTCTTCGAGGCAATTTACATCACCCATTGATAGCGACATATATTTCTCAATGATTCCGGAGGTGGATTCTGTTCCGACAATCTCATCATCTGAAAGGCGACGCAACTTGATATAGCCGGTATCGTTGATGATTCTCTCAAACTGTTCGACCGACTCCATGAACTTCACAACCATCTCGTGATTCAGTTCCTTTGGAGTGAGCCGCCCACGGCAGAGGGTGGAGAAGTTGCTCTGCTGGCGCATCCTCTCCTTCGTTGTCTTGGTAAGGAACAGGTAGCATTTGTGGGCGAGATATGGCCGCTCGTTGAAGTGGCGTTCAAAGCTCCGGTCAAGGAATGATAAATCCTCCTTCTGTAGTTCCGGCTTGTAGGTCTCGCTCATGAACCAGTCCTGCTTATGCACCACCGAGAAGTGAGGCAACACTTTGATTGCCTTGCACCATGCGGCGTGCATCGACTCATATTCGGCTGACGTTACGGTGAAAAGTTCCGGGAGGCTCACCTCAAAGGCCACGGTAATGTCCGCGTCCTTTGAGATGATGCAACCGTGTTCCACCGCAAGCAGCGGGAGTTTTGACTCCAGCGTTGTCGCTCGTAGTGTGTTTCTCATTTTCTTTTACTCCTGATTAGTCGTGTGAGGCGTAGGCGGTTGATGATGTAGCGCGGATGATATTTCACCGCCGAGAGTTTCATCAGACCATATTCGCCATACTTGGCATTGAGATGGAAGGTAAGCCACACAAGGATTGAGGTTGCCGTGACACCGAAGCCGATGCAGATCCATTGCGATATTCCAACGATGTACATGATGACGAATACCACGAACATTGCAAGCAATCCTCCGGCGAAGATGAACAGATACTGCGCTTTCAAACCCTTGTACTCGACACTTCTTCCGATGCCTTTATTGATAGAATATTCAGCCATCAGAGGAAGAATGAGCGGAGGATTGTGGCGGCTACAATCAAGAAGATACAGGCACCGAACCAAGAGGCGGCAGTCTTGCTTGTGTCGGGGTCGCCACTCGACCATTTGGAGTAAACCTTGATGCCGCCGATAAGTCCAACCACGGCACCGATGGCATACACCAGTTTCGTCCCCGGGTCGAAATAGGAGGTGACCATTGAAGTGGCTTCATTGATGCCACTCAACCCGTTGCCGGCAGCTGACGCACGAGTTGCGCTGAGGAGCGCGGTGAGAAGTGCCAGAGTCAGACGGCACTTGATATTTGAGATTTTATCTTTGAGATATTTGAAGGGATTCATCTTGTTGTAGGGGTTAAGGTTTGAGATTTTGGGATAAAATCAGAGATTATAAACTCGTCAAATGAATTGACTGAGACTTTTTCCGGAGTGGTTGTTTCAATCTTTACTCCGAGGGCTTCAACCTTACGTTGGCACTCATCGAGTTTATCGAGGATATATCTGGGAATATGATCCATCAGTTCTGTATTCTTGAAATTCGCAAAGACACGGACCACATACTGATGTTCCTCTGTTGTCGGCTCAGTCTTACGGCCAAGAATCAATTCAGCACGGGCAAGTTCATCGAAGTCAGCGCCTGTTGCATTGGGAACAGCGATGGAATCATCACTGTCGGATATTTCATCAGCAATGCGTTGGTCTGTCTCAAATGCAGCTTTTATCTCTTCTGGGGAGAGTTGGGCAGGTTTTACAGACGATTCGGTTTCGTCAAACTCAACATCTTCAATGTCCATCTCTTCAAGAAACTCAGAGACTGCATTTTCAGATGCTTTAGCGGCAATCCTACGTACATCATCCATTGAGAATTTGCTTTTGCCGACACCTGCCTTGCGTGCTGGTGCGGATGTAGGCTCATGCTCTGTTACATCTTTGGGATTCTCACCTGCATCGACATTCTTATCAACTGATTGATTGGTTTTGTACCTCTTCAGAAAATCTATGGCAAATAGGACGATGAAACCCATGTTGAGCATGAATACCACTGAAAGAAGTATATCTCTCATGGCTGACTGTTAAAAACATCAGACTTCATGGATTCAAGCAACTCTTTGTTCTCTGCAAGGTGCGTCTTGATGATTGCCTCTGCGAATGATCCGATGGTGACACCATTACCGGTCCAAGATACGATTTGCTTCAGAGCATCTGCACAGTCAGCATCAAGATGTACCCACGCCTCATTGCGTGACTCAATACTGGGTTGCAGATATTGTTCTGCATACTTCTCGTATGTTAGCTGGAACTTTTCAAGGTCACCGACAAGTATCTTGTTATACATTGCCCGACGCATATATTCGTGCAGGAACTTGTATTCCTTGAAATGGTCGGCGATGATAGCGCTCACGTATGCCCGAACGGTAGTGCCACCCATTGCAATCAGATTGACAACGTCCTTGATTTCTTCAAGCATATCGGTGGTGACACCAATGCAGCGTTGGTGACGAATCGGCCGCCGGGTGAAGTATTTCCGGGCATACTCATCTTTCGTCCAAAATGAGATACCGGATTTATTGGAAGAATTGTTATTCATCGTTTTGGTTAAAAGGGTTTGGTGTTGACTGCCTGCTCATCATGCCATTGATTAGCCCTGAGAACTGGGCAAAATGGTATTCAAGCAGGTTGTGAATGAAAACCGACAATGGGAACCGGTCATAGCCTTCCCCGAAGCAGCGCATGAGAGCCTTCAACTTTTTGCAGTCATCACGGCTGACGTAATAGGTCTTGCCGTATCGCATTGACTCACCAAGGTTGGGTCTAAGAAAAATTTCCTGATACTCCAATGGTGTCATCGCCACATCATTGTTCCGGCTCTGTAAAATGATACTCTCAGCTTCTCTTTCATTACTTTTTGCCTTTTCCACCGTGGTGAGTTCGGCTTTCGCTTCGGTAGTCCCTCGGTCTCCTTTTCGCTGAGGTGACACGGGCTTGTATGAGTCGAGGAAATTGTCGGGTGTAATCTCGCCATTGTTCTTCTTCGTCATAGCGTTACATTGCAGTGATTTTTAGAAACTCATCGACCAGTTCCTCAACGCCGCTCCCTCGGAGCTGTGTCTTGTCAGGGGGAATAAGCGTTGACCTGAATATGGCGCGTTTTAGTTCCCTGCTTCCTTCCCTGCGGAATCGGACACTGTTTGGCAGACGCGTTTCCATTACGTTGATGCCCAGTTCGGCCATGAATTCATCGTAGATACGATAGAGTTCGGTACGTTCACGTGGATCAACCATATTCCAGACGACACTGAGTTGCCGGATTGCAGAATTGCCCGATGTTATCAGGGCATTATTGATGTAGTTGCAGAAACTGATGCCGCTTTCAAGCGCATACCGGTCGGCTGTCATTGGACATAATACGTAATGCACATTGCGCAGAATATCCACCACATCGAAGTTGTTGATTGTGCCGGGGAGGTCGAAGAACAGAAAATCAGGGATGCTGTTTCCGTCGAGGTACTCCTGAGCGGTGGCCAGCGCATCGGTGAGCGATGACATCAGAATCGGATATGCCCGTTTCTGAGTTTTTTGGAACACATCGAAAACCTGCTTGCGTAGAAATTCACTTTCCTCGCAATCTTTGATTTCCCTCTCCCTTTCGAGATAGAGGCTATGTTGGGGTGAGTCGCAATCCACTACGGCCACTTCGTAGCCTTTGACGAAATGCAGGTAGCTTGCGAGAAGAACGGTAAGGGTTGATTTGCCGACACCCCCTTTCTGAGAGGACACGGCAACGAGAATGGGTTTATTCATCTCAACATGTGTTAAGGGTGAAAACTTCAGTTGCTTAATCGCTTGACCGCATTCTCACTCAGTTGAGCAGGCATCTGATTGGTCAACTGCCCACATGAGCGAGCAGACAATCAGTTGCTTGGTTGAAGTCCTGACTAATCAGACCTTCAACTAATCAACTGACCAATCGCGCAACTGCGCAATCGGTTGATTGATTGGGTATGGCTTCAGGCAAGCGGAGATGTGATTAACCAGTTAATCAATCATGCAGTCAATCGCAATCCTGCCGATTTCGGCATTAGCGAGGTTGACGTTCTGACTAATCAATCAGGCACACAATCATCCGGTTGACGAGGCAGGCACACAATCAGTTGATTGAGGCTTTACCCGGTCAATCTATCAGATGAATAGTCAATTGGGTGGGAAACCGATTGGATAATCATTCGGGACCGGCAACACTTCATTGCCAAATGGATCCAAACGGCGGTCAAAAGGTCGGTAACATTTACCATCCACGCATAAGTCAAGGCTTACTGCGCTGAAAATAAGGGGTGCATTGACAGTGCTTTAATCAATTGCTTGATTGGCTAATCAGTCATGCGACAAAAAAATCATAGTATTAAAAGAGAATTCTCGTGCCAATCGGCTCAGGATTTTGCCCCTGATGAGAGGGCGTTTCCTGTCGTTAACGGTGCAAAGTAAGGCATAATTCCCGGTTCCGACCAAACATTTTTGGCCGGATATAGCACAAGGTTGTACATGTATATCTCGGTATATATTTCGTATAGCACAACCATCGGGGAACTCATAGTAACTTTGCATCGAGCAACCGAAGCAAGTTCTTCAGTGCATCAAAGGCTCATCCAATCGGGACCGGATAGAGCCACTTTTTACAGGTTACTTTCTTTATAAGGATTGTGTCCACAAAGACACAGCAAGGTGTCCAAACAGTTACCGTTTGGATTTCGGGTAACTCAGCCGTTCCCACGAAATGACCTTGCCGTACCGGGACTTGGGACCGCTCCAAAGTCGCAATCCCCATAGAAAACCTGCGGTGCCATAAGAATGAATAGAGCGCGTTGCGCAATCCCAAAAACAGAAATACAATGAAACCAGATAAAACCGTTGGGCGACCTCAGTCGCCCAACAGATGCACACATTGCGTCATGGTGAGGTTTGATGACCTCGAATTTGATGCTTTACAGCGCATGATGGAAAAGGCCGGTGAGACCGTAAAGGCCACTTTCATCAAGCAGCACCTCGCCAATAAGCCATTCAAGGTGCTTGTGACAGACAAGACGCTCAGCCTTTACACCGCAAAGTTGGGCGAATTTTTCGCCCAGTTCCGCACGTTGGGGGTCAATTATAACATAGTGGTAAGGGAACTCCGCACCGGATTCAATGAGAAAAAGGCTCTCAGCCTCCTTTATAATCTGGAGAAAGCTACTCGCGACATGATAAAAATCATGGAGGAGGTGAAGGAACTTACCCAGAAATTTGATGAGGCATGGTCGCAAAAATCAGTATAGGTTCTTCTCTCTACGGGGCAATCTCATATAACGGGGAGAAAATCAATGAGGCAAAAGGGAGGATTCTCGGCTCTAACAAGGTCGTGATTCCTCCAGATGGTCACGTTGATGTCGCACGTATGGTTGAGGACTTCAAGAGTTTCATGCCAAAGATGGGCAGAACAAAAAAGCCAGTATTGCATATCTCACTTAATCCGCACCCCGATGATAGACTCACCGACCAAGATTTTGAAATCTTGGCCCGTGAGTACCTCGACAAACTGGGATTCGGAGAGCAGCCGTGGGTAATGTATAAGCACGAGGACATCGATCGTCACCATATACATATAGTGACCGTCAATGTCAACGAGCAGGGCAAACGTCTTAATCAGGCTTTTCTGTTCCGCCGGAGCAAGAAAATCACAAGTGAACTTGAAGAGAAATATAATCTCCATAAAGCCCAACGAGAAAGGGTATCACCTGATACACCCATTACCAAACTTGATCCTGCTGGCGATATAAAGCGGCAGGTTGCGAATATCGTCAAACTTGTTGGTATGCGTTGGCAGTTCCAGACCTTGGGCGAATACAACGCCATTCTCTCCTTATATAATATAAGGTGTGAGGCAACTGACGGTAAGGTAAATGGTCGCGAGTATCATGGATTGGTATATTTTGCCACTAATGATGCTGGAGAGACTATCGCCAATCCTTTCAAGGCTTCGAGGCTTGGCAAGTTTGCAAGTCGTTCAGCAGTCGAGAATAAGTTCGAGAGGTCAGCGACGAGGATCAATCTCAAACCGTCGAGAAGAATCATCTCGTCAGTTATCAATGACTCCTCCGGCAAGGATGATTTCATTGCCAAACTTAGGGAGAAAGGTATTGATATTCTCATCCGTGAGAATAATGATGGTAGAATCTATGGAGTCACTTTCATTGACCACAATACCCATACAGTTCTCAATGGCTCACGACTTGGCAGAGAGTTCTCGGCAAATGTCTTTGAACGTTGGTTCAACGGTGACGGTCAGAAGCCTCAAATCACAATGCCTAATCAGTCCAATGTACCGAACCGGACACAATCGACAAGTCAGACGCAATCAGGAGGTACAGCATCTTCAAACAGTTCTTCAAACCATCAAAACAATCAAGCAAGTCAACAGACATCTTCTTACTCAACCGACTTTGACCAACCATCGCTTCCCGGATTGGATCTGTTCCAGCTCGGTCCCGGCTTCGATGCCGAACAGGAGGCTATGAACCGTGAAATGGAGCGTCGCAAGAGAAAGAAGAAACGCCGTGGCCCACATTTGTAAAATCACTTAACATCCGATAAAAATGTCGCAACAAGAAGACGACCTCAGGGCATTGGCTAAAATCATGGATTTACTCCGTGGCTTGAGCATACTCGTTGTGGTCACAAATATCTATTGGTTCTGTCAAGACCTCATAGGGGAATGGCAGTTCCACCCTCAGACAATGAAAATCCTGCATGGTCTTGACGATGCAGGAAAACTCTTTCACAACCCTTGGAACGCCAAGTGGTGGTCTTTGCTTCTTCTTGCCCTTTCGTGCTTCGGCACGAAAGGTGTCAAGAATGAAAAAATACAATGGCACCAGATATGGATAATATTGAGCATAGGAGCCGGATTATTCTTCCTAAACTGGTGGATGGTTGCCGCCGGCCTACACCTTATATATATTATAACCACCGTAGCCGGATATGTCTGTCTGCTATTGGGAGGTGTATGGATGAGCCGAATGTTGAAGAACAATATGATGGATGACCGTTTTAACGAGGAAAATGAATCCTTCATGCAGGAAACGGAACTCAAAGAGAATGAGTATTCTGTCAATCTTCCTACCAAGTTCTATTACAAAAAGAAATGGAATAGAGGCTGGATAAATGTTGTCAATCCGTTTCGTGCTTCCATCGTGCTTGGCACTCCCGGTTCCGGCAAGTCATACGCAGTGGTCAATAACTTCATCAAGCAGCAGATTGAGAAAGGATTTGGTCTGTATGTATATGACTATAAGTATCCAGATTTGAGCACTATAGCATATAATCACATGCTCAATCATCAAAAGGGGTACGGTGAAAATCCACCGGAGTTCTATGTAATCAATTTCGATGATCCGGAGCGTAGCCACCGCTGTAATCCGATACATCCGGCGTTCATGACCGATATAGCGGACGCATACGAATCAGCGTACACTATCATGCTAAACCTCAATAGAAGTTGGGTGCAGAAACAGGGTGACTTTTTTGTGGAGTCTCCGATTGTACTCTTCGCTGCAATCATCTGGTATCTCCGGTGCTTCGAGGATGGTAAGTACTGCACATTCCCTCATGCCATCGAATTCCTCTGCCGTCGCTATGAGGATATATTCCCGATTCTGACGAGTTATCCACAGCTGGAGAATTACCTTTCTCCATTCATGGACGCATGGCTTGGAGGCGCTGCGGAGCAGTTGGCAGGACAAATCGCATCGGCAAAGATTCCTTTGTCGCGTATGATTTCTCCGCAGCTATATTGGGTAATGACAGGGGATGATTTCACTCTTGACATCAACAATCCTGAGCACCCTAAAATACTATGTGTAGGCAACAATCCCGACCGTCAGAACATCTACGGTGCGGCATTAGGACTCTACAATTCTCGAATTGTAAAGCTCATCAACAAGAAGGGAATGCTGAAGTCCGGTGTAATCATAGATGAGCTCCCGACCATATACTTTAAGGGGCTGGACAATCTGATTGCCACAGCACGAAGCAATAAAGTTGCTGTATGCCTCGGCTTTCAGGACTTCTCTCAGTTGAAGCGTGACTATGGTGATAAGGAAGCCGCTGTGGTGATGAACACCGTTGGCAATATCTTCTCCGGGCAGGTCGTTGGCGAGACCGCCAAAACACTCTCCGAGCGATTCGGCAAGGTTCTCCAGAAACGCCAGTCAATCTCAATCAACCGTCAGGATGTTAGTCATTCTTTCAATACCCAATTGGATTCTCTCATCCCGGCAAGTAAAATATCAACCTTAACTCAGGGTATGTTTGTCGGTGCTGTCTCCGATAACTTCGACCAGCGCATAGACCAAAAGATTTTTCATGCCGAGATTGTGGTTGACAGTGACGCGATAAATAAGGAAACCGCCGCTTACCAGCCAATCCCTGTAATAACTGACTTCAACGATGATACTCCAGACAAATCTGGCATGAAAGCCGAGATTCAACGCAACTATGACCAGATAAAGATTGATGTGATAGACATCGTAAGACGCGAGACTGCACGCATTGCAGCAGACCCAAACCTCCGTCATCTGTTGGATATGAAACCACGATAGATTGTTTACTGCCACAAATTCAGTAATATACGTGTGGTAGTCTATGATAAAAGAGGACTTTTGAGAAAAATGAAAAATTTTTTCAAAAAAGTTCTCTTTTTTTCTTCTGCCAATTCAACAAGTTAGAGATGCCGTCGAAAAAAAGTTGATTTTTTATGTAGTAGAGTCTATATATACTCTACAATCGGGGGATTTTTTACGCTATAATTTTGCAGCATAATCTTCAAAAACAAAGAATTATGCACACTGGAATATTAACCCCCTTCATCGCCGGAATGCAACCTCAGCATACAGCCGATGACTCAATGAGAGACCTGCTTGAGGACATCAATGAGAAACTCCAAATTCTCATCGAGATTCAGCAGGCTCGTCAACCTCCCTTCCATAGTCAGCCCGAAGTCAGGGCTGAACGTGACGAGATAGACATCAGTTGGATTGATCCTCACCGCTGGTATGACAACGGCCATTTCTGCCGAATTTTCGACATAGCGAAGATAACCGCTCAAAAGTGGCGCTCAAAGGGTCTTATATCCTATATCAAGTTGGGCAGAAATGTCCGCTATTCTGGTCACGAGATAATCCGCTTCATCAATGTCTATGCGTCACCACGCAACTACGCAGTCATCAGGATTGCTGAAGTTGACGAAGAATAAATCCCGGAATTTTAATCAAAACACATACCCATACTTCAAAAATGGAAACCATCCAGCAAGAAGAAGTGCTGATTGCCCGAAATAACGAGACAGGGCAGGTAGGCGCAGTGATCGGACTCAACGAGGACGGCACACCAAAGATGACCGATGTCAAATCGGCAAAACTCTCCGACCTTGTGAAATTCACAAAAGGTCAGAATCCACTCGAAGCATTCATGTCGAATTTCATGCGTCAGTGCAAGAATCCAACGACATTCGGCTTCTTCAAAGTCCCGGCTGACCGATACGAAAGTGTTGGCATGGCAATGGCAGACTTTATAAAGGATCCCGAAACCAATGCAGAGATTCTCAAAGACTTCAAGGTCGAGCAACCTTCAGTCGAGAAGACGCAATCCGAGACTATGTCGGAACCTCAGCCCGAAGCAAAGCCAGCTGTTGCACCTGAGACTCCCGGCGGCAAGTTATCTGCGATCGATGAAAGCAAAATCGACTGGAGCAACATCAAGCAGAAATGGGGCATCGACAAAAATGCAATCGATCCGAAAGACCTCACGGAAATGCTCCACAACCGAAAGTCGAAGCTCATGACACTCAACGCCGATTATTTCGGTGAGAAGTTCGACATCGACGCTCGTCTCTCTTTCCAGACCAATCCGGACGGAAATGTGACAGTTAAGCCTCACTTCATCAGAACCGAGCCTGACCTGTCTCAGGAGTTCTGCGGTGTGAAGTTCACCAAGGAGGACAAGGAGATGCTCAAAAATACCGGCAACCTCGGCCGTGTAGTGGAAATCACAGATGCCAACGGTAACAAGATTCCGTCGTTTGTCAGCATTGACCGCATGACCCACGAGTTGCAGGCTTCCCCGGCGAACATCTATATCCCGAATAAAATCTCCCAGACCGAACTTTCGCCCAAGGATATTGCCATTCTTAAATCCGGGAAACAGTTATCCAAGGACTTCACCGACTCCAAAGGAGCTACATATCCTGTCGTGCTTCAGTATAGCGCAGCCGAGCAGAAAGTCGAATTTGTTCCCCGTCCGTGCCGTCTTGAAAATATTCAGAAACAGGAGGAGGTCAAGAAGGAGAATCAATCCGAGACCCTCAACAACGGCGTCAAGGAGCAGGAGAAGAAGCAGAGCTGGACTCTCGAAGACGGCAGCATCAAGCCAATCGGTAAATGGAGCAATGTTCATTTCACCGACCAGCAGAAGGCTGATTATGTCGCCGGAAAAACGGTGAAAGTCGAAGGCTACATCGACAAACAGGGCAAGGAATCAACTGTTTATGTCAAGTTTGACCCGGTAAAGGGACGTCCGTTCCCTCATTCCACTAATCCCGATGAGGCTCAATCCATAAAGCCCGCCGCTGAGAGTGAGACCCAGTTCGCCGTGAACAACGAGGGCAAGACAAACGAGGCTACCAAGAATGTCAATGAACCTCTCCAAAAGGGTCAGACCGCCCCGAAGGATGAGGAACAGCAGAAGCAACAGCGTAAGCCCAAAGGCCCCAAAATCTAACCACTCCCTATAACCCCAACGAGTGCCGGCAGATGATGCCGTCTGTCGGCACTCTTAAAAATCAACCCAATAAAAATTTCTAAAAAAACATACTACTATGATTACCGTAATCGCACAATCCGCACGTATCGCACGCACAATCTCTTACGCCCTCGGCGCAGACTTCGAGTATAATGGCTACTATGCCAACGAGAAATACTTCATCACATGGACCTATGGTCACATGGTGGAACTCTCAGCACCCGGTATGGGACGCGACTTCTGGCTCTCGAACCATTCGTTCCCAATCCTCCCGGAGAGCTTCCCTCTCACTCATGCACCTTCCCAGCACGCATCCGGTCGTTATATGCCCGACCCACAACTCGCTGTCATCAAGCACTTGCTTGAAAAGAGCAGGAAGGTGATTCTTGCAACAGACCCCACCGAGCGTGGCGACCTTATGGCCGGGTATCTTCTCCGTTTCCTCAATTTTGAAGGAAAGGTTGTCAGAGTCGCCCTCAACGACCTGATGCACGAAACAATTAAGAACGCCATCACATATCCTTCAGACAACATATCAGGATTCGCCGACAATCTGAGACAGTTGGAACTTTACGACCGTATGGACTGGCTCACGAATCTCAACATCAACCGAGCCATCGCCTTCTCTGTAGGTCGCAATACTTACCCAGTGTCCCGCACATCGCTCCCCATTCTGCACCTTGTGGCAGAACGCGAAAAGGCAATTAAAGAATTTTCGCCCAAGAAGTCGGTAATCCCGACAATCACGGTAAGGGATTCAGACGGAGGCGTATTCTCTTTCCGCTGCTCTGATGAATGGGATGATATTCCTGAGGGTTTCAATGAGGCGGTTAAGGCCGGCGCACCCGTAGAGGTTGTCTCTATCGAAACGGAGCAGGTCGATACAAAATCGCCTAAGTTGCTGAACATCGAAGAACTCCAGAAAATGGCCGCGCTACATTTTGGAATGGATCCACTGGAGACATACCGCATAGCAAGGGGACTGTATGAGAAGAAAAGAATCTCATTCCCCGGCAGCTCACGAGCGGGCTTGATTCGTCGGGATTTCGACGATTTCAAGAAGGATGTATATCCGGCGATGTGTATCGCCAAGTGCTTCAAGGCACTCATGGGAGACAATTATTCTCCCTACTATACCACTTCCGCGAAATCCTTGTACAACAGGCCTCATGGTATTGTACTCACCGCTTTCCCATTTGTGGGACTATCAGATGATGAACGAAAAATTATCTATCTCGTCGGGAGAGGTATGCTCGCTACCTTCCAACGTAGCTTCCGCAGAAATGTAACGAAAGTAACCCTCGCTTGTGGTGGTTACACGTTCATCGCCAAGTATGTGAAAGTTGTTCGTACTGGCTGGGTGAGACTATTCGATGACACTATCAAGTCTTCACGAGCTGTACCCAATGTGGAGATAGGTCAATCCCTTACTGTTGAGTCAGTCGGCGAGATTGGGCGAACCACGAAGCAGCCGGTACCAATGGTTGACTTCACATTGCTCAAAATGGCACTCTCACTGCATGAACCTGACTGTAGAGAGAATGTGGTGAAGGATATTCGCTATCTGCGTTCACACGGGTATCTCCACCGAAATCTTGCCGGGGAGTATTCCTTGACGGAAAAGGGGCAGGCTCTCGCATATGTCACTCGCGATATGAAAATCGCTTCGGCTGATGATATTAAGTTTTGGGAATCGGCTGTATATCAAGTCGCAACAGACCAACTTCCCGAATCCGTTTTCAATGACATCCTTCACAAGTATGTGACTGATGTAACCAACGAACTTCTCGCATCACACAAACTCTCGAAACCGATGGGCGTAGAGGAAGTCTGCCCCAAGTGTGGACACGGCAAGATGAGAATCTTTGGCAAGATTGCCAAATGCAACAATCCGGAATGTGGACACTACATCCATCGACAGATCCAAGGTGTAACCCTCAGCAGCCGTGAGATTCATAATCTTCTCTCGATAGGTTCAACCTCTACTATCAGAGGTTTCATCGGGGCGGACGGCAAACCGTTCGCCGGGAAGGTAACGCTTGATGATAATCATAGCCCTATTGTCATTCAAGTGAGTAAATAAAGTCTTAATCAACGCAATAAGACTTGGAAAGGGCTCCTCATAAGGGAGTCTTTTCCATTTCTATGCAACATACAAACCTCAATATGAAAATCAAAAACTTACCACCATATCCATCTCTCGACAGATATATTCTATGTCTGTTGAACTACATGGAAGAACATAAATTCCCCAAAACGCCGGATTATTCTGAAGTCGACCAACAGGCAGACAGAGCCATTGACGCTTTTTGTGAAGCTCGTCTGAATGGCAAAAGTGTGTGTGCTGCCTCCGAAACAGCAACGCAAATTCTCTTTGAAAATATCGGAGAGTCAGAGTATGAGGTAGTTGAAAAAATTCTCACCGAAAATTTCTCTTTCACAGTTGATCTGACCGAAGACGAATGGGTTGACTACTGGGTCAACCGCATCCTTGAAGATGTACCTGACCTTTTCGATGGCTGTGAGTTCCTCTCATACGGAATCTCGGCAGCAGATATAGATATAATGAACGATGAAATCATCGGTCGAATAACAAACTACTTTGAAACACTCGGATTCAATGGCATACAATAGATTACAAACCATGTGCAACAACATTGAGGCTATTCGTGTCGCGTTTCGCCTCGGTGTTGAGAAGCGACCGCCTAACGCTGTTGAGCGTGAAGCACTGGGCAAATATGCCGGATTCGGTGGGTTGAAGTGCATACTCAACGATGCCAATGAGCTTGCAGACGCTGCCAAGTGGAGCAAATCTGATATTGAGCTGTTCGCTCCTACGGTTGAACTGCATCGCCTTATCCATGACTATTCCAAGAATGACAAGGAGTTTTCGGCTTACATGGACTCGCTGAAAGCATCTGTTCTGACAGCATTCTACACACCTTCGCCTGTGATAGATGCTTTGGCTGATACACTTAGGGAGTGTGGCGTAAAAGTTGGCAGTTTTCTTGAACCGTCTGCCGGGCAGGGTGCTTTTGTTGATTCTTTCCTGCAACGCTATCCGGGTGCTGAGACATTGGCATTTGAGAAGGATTTGCTGACAGGCAAGATTCTGGCTGCGCTCCATCCCTCTATCTCTACCGAAATAAAGGGATTTGAGAAGATTGACCCTGATTTTGAGGGATATTTCGATGTGGCAGCCTCCAATATTCCTTTCGGGGACTTTGCGGTTGCCGACCCTCGATATGCGACAAGTAAAGAGATTGCCTACCGTCAGTCAACTAAGGCTATTCACAATTACTTCTTTTTGAAGTCGCTCGACTCCGTACATGAGGGTGGAATTGTCGCTTTCATAGCCTCGCAAGGGGTGATGAATGCCGCCAGCCCCTTTGTGCGCATGGAGATGATGCGCCGTTCTGACCTTGTAGGCGCTTTCAGGCTGCCCAACAATACCTTCTCAGACAATGCCGGAACTGATGCGGGCAGTGACTTAATCATACTTCAGAAGCATACCAACAAGAAAGCGTTGTCGGCAGATGAGGAATTTTTCATCCAGTCGATCGTTGACCGTGAGACAAAAGCCCCCAACAACAAATATTTTGCGGCATTTCCGCAGAATGTCATCTGCACGGAGGCAAAGGTTGGTACTGACCAGTTCGGCAAACCGGCTATCATCTATAAGCATGAAGGTGGTGTTAATGGTATTGCCACTGATATGAGAAAGGCTCTTGATGAATCTCTGAAACTGCGCCTTAATCTTGACTTCTATAATAATAGGAGTCTCACGCCACCGACTCCCGAACCGCCATCGCCGAAGCCAGTCAAACGCACCGCCGAAAACAAAGTGGAGAAGCCGAAGCGCATAGTTGACACTCCACTGATGCAGCAATACCGGGAGATGAAGCAGAAACATCCTGATGCGATTCTTCTTTTCCGTGTAGGCGACTTCTACGAGTGTATGGGGGTTGATGCCGTCAAAGCGTCAGAGGTCTTGGGTATTACGCTTACCCGCCGGATGAACGGTGACAAGACCAGCATCGAGCTTGCCGGATTCCCACATCATGCCCTTGATGTTTATCTGCCAAAACTGGTAAGAGCCGGTAATCGCGTTGCTATCTGTGAGCAGTTGGAAGACCCGAAGCTGAAGAAAAAGACGGTGAAGCGCGACACTCCGAAGCCTGACCCTCCTAAACCGGAATCGCCAGCTCCTTCACCAGCAGCAAAAGATGATGATCCAACACCTCCGCCAACACCTTCCAATAAGGAGATAGATACATCTGGTGGCCCGGATTACAATGATAATCCCGACCCTCGTTTGTTCGCCTACAATCTTTTCGGAGAACTGGAGCCTATCGGCAAGCCACAACGTCAACCAAAACCTGCACAGCCGGAAGAAAAGCCAAAGCCGACGGTTACAATAACCGATACTCAGGCTAAGAAATTCCGTCCGCTCTCTGAAAAGGAACTGGAATTTTACGGCTCTCTTGATTGGGAAACCAATCCTCCCATCAATGGCTTCTACGAGACAATGATGAGCATCGCCCATCGTCAACTCGCGGAAATGGAGGCTGAACGTCAGGCAATGGAAGCGGCCAAGAAAGAGACAATCACTGAAGAGGGCACTATTATCGAAATATCAAACGGTGATTTTGTCCCGAAGCCAAGAGTGGCTTCGGAAGCACCCAAGCCCGCGGAACGTGATATGTCGCCTCGTCCTTTCTCGGAGGATATTCAGTTCTTCCATCATAACGGCTCTATGGTCGTGGACAAGGGGCAGGTCGGTTTTCTCTCAGAGGTTCGCAAGAATGGCGCGACTTTCTCGCCGCTGTCACTCAAACCGGAGCAGGAGAAACGCGCCATGCTCTATGTCATTCTTTCAGAGACCTATCAACAGCTCTACAACTTTGAGGCAGAGACACATGAGGCTTCAACCGAATTGCGTCAACATCTCAATGACTATTACGATGAGTTTGTGGATAAGTATGGCAATCTCAATGAGAAACAGAATGTCAAGTTCATTCTCATGGATGCCAACGGTCGTGACGCTCTTGCTCTTGAACGTGGTGAGAATGGTGTATTTGTCAAGGCCGACATCTTCGACCATCCGGTCTCTTTCTCACAAGATGAGATTACCTCGGTCGAGATGCCGCAGGATGCTCTTATGGCCTCGCTCAATAAATACGGAGAGGTCAATATGGACTATATGGCAGACTTACTCGGCATTGACAAGACCGACGGATCCATTGTCGGTGAATATGAATGGGATTTGCTTGAAACATTGAAAGGTCACATCTATTATAATCCCCTTGTGGAGAAGTATGAGATTGCTGACCGTTTCATCGCCGGAAATGTAGTTCAGAAAGCAGAGGACATCAAGGCATGGATTGACCGTGAGGAGAAAAGAATCGAGAATTTCCCCGGTTATGACGGCATAGAACCGTTCATCGAGATTTCCAAAGACTCTTTGAAAGCGTTGGAGGAAGCCATCCCCCGAAAGATTACTTTCGATGAACTGGACTTCAACTTCGGTGAACGCTGGATACCGACAGGCATATATTCGGCCTATATGAGCCACTTGTATGGCACTGACGTGAAAATCGCCTATTCTTCATCTATGGACGAGTATTCATGTGATGCCCGACGCAAAAATATGAAGATATGGGAGGAGTATTGTGTCAGAGGTTACTACCGTGTCTATGACGGCATGAGCCTTCTCAAACATGCTTTGCACAACACTGTGCCGGACATCAAGAAGTCAATTGGCAAAGATGAGAATGGCCATGACATCAAGGTACCGGATTCAGAGGCGATTCAGTTAGCCAACGCCAAGATTGATGAGATCCGCAATGGTTTCTCTGAATGGCTTGATGCTCAGTCTCCGGAGTTCAAGGACAGACTCGTTGATTTGTATAACAGCAAATTCAACTGCTATGTCCGTCCACATTACAATGGAGCGCATCAGACATTCCCGGACCTCAATATGAAGTTGTTGGGTGACCGCTATGGAATCGGCTCTATATATCAGTCGCAGAAGGACTGTATATGGATGCTGAAACAGAACGGCGGAGGGATCTGCGACCATGAGGTCGGCACGGGTAAAACATTGATAATGTGTATTGCAGCGCACGAGATGAAGCGTCTCGGACTCGCCAACAAACCGATGATTATCGGCATGAAGGCGAATGTCGCGGAGATTGCCATGACCTACCAGACGGCCTATCCCAATGCCCGTATTCTGTACGCCGATGAAAAGAGTTTCAAGGCTGAGAACCGTGTCGCTTTCTTCAATCAGATTAAGAACAACGACTATGACTGCGTGATAATGTCGCACGACCAGTTCGGCAAGATACCGCAGTCGCCGGAGATGCAGCAGCAAATCCTGCAAGCTGAACTTGATACGGTTGAGGAGAATCTCGAAGTCATCAAGCAGCAGGGACACGATATTTCCCGTGGTATGCTCAAAGGTCTTATCAAGCGAAAGGAAAATCTGACCGCCAAGATAGCCACCATCCAATATCAGATGGAGCAGAATAAGGATAGTGTCGTGGATTTCAAGCAGATGGGCATCGACCACATTTTCGTTGATGAGTCGCATTATCAGAACTTTTATGAATTTCCTAAATTTCGCATCAAGTTGCTGATTCTTATTTTGTTGCATTTTAATATAGTTCGGATTATTTATTGAGTGAGTTGTTATGAAATGAGGCATTGTACTTATTACAAGCACAATACCCCACATTCGTCATTTATGCAAACCCAAGAAAACCTCAAGTTCCATTTTACCTTTTGCCGATTTCCATTTCTTACCAACGCACCTCTGGTTTTCATCCTCAAGCGTTTCCAATGCTTTTTCCTCTTGTTCGGTAGTTATGTCAAGATATACCATTGTCGTTTGGATATTCTCATGCCCAAGCAAATAAGAGATTTGGGCAATGTTCATGCCGTTTTCAAGCCAATGGGATGCTTTGGCGTGCCTGAACTGATGCGCATGTATGTCCAAAGGAACGTCACTACATTTGCCATGCGCCATCTTTGCGTACCTTTTCAGCATTTTATTAACATTTTCCGCAGACATGGGTGTGTATATACCTCTGCTTTTTGAACTGAAGAGTAATGCTTCAGCATCGCCAGGATTAGGATGATACTCGGTAAGGTATTTCTTCAAATATTGAACAGGCTTTGCCAGAAGAGGTATTGGGCGTCTCTTTCGTCCTTTTCCTATGACAATTATGTGAGGCTTTGCGCAGTCCATGGTAATATTGCAAATCTTCAGCGTCAAAAGCTCATTGATGCGCACGGCAGTCGAATACAGAAGAAGCAGAAGCGTGTAATCACGAAAACCAATGGCGGTTCTTTGGTTTGGCATGGATAAAAGCGTGTCAACAGCCAACTTGCTGAGCCCGATCACTTTCCTTTTTGGAGTTTTTTCATTCGGCACATTCTCCGCCTGCAGGAACACTGAAACGAATGATATGTCATTATCTGATAGGTATTTCAGAAAAGCGCGCAAGGCGGACAATCTCACATTGCAGGTTGCCGGGCTACAGTTACGGACTTTTTTCATCCAAACAATCCACTCCTCAATGTTTTTCTTGCAAAAGCAATCAGCATTCAACGTTTCGGGCGTTATGCCTTTTACCGTTCTGAGGAACTCTGCATAAAGCGTCATGGAAACATGGTAGTTTCTTAGGGTATGTCGGCTGCACGCCTTGATGGAAGGCACATGGTGTTCAAGCCAGTCATGCAGGCACGCGGCAATCTGCATGGCCTGTGGGTTAATCTTCTTTTTCATAATCGTCTTGCGTTAATTGTTGGCTGATTTCATTGTCGGTACACGCCATTATGTCCGAAATCGCCGGAGTCAAAGAGTAGTAAGCCAATGTACTTTCTATTTGCCTGTGCCCCATACTCTTGCTTAGAGCCAGTAATTTGTCATGTACGGCAAATCCTTGGTGTGTCCAGCTGTTTATGTTCTCTATGGCGTAGTTGTGCCTTAGTTCGTATGGGATTGCGCGGGATGAATTGCAGCTTTGCCACAGCACCCTGAAGTGGTACGTTACCCATACAGGAGGGTGCGGCTTGTCATCCGGTGTCGGGAAAAACACCCTACGGTTCGGAATCAGCCCATCTATTTTTCCGTCATAAGTACGCATCAGGGGCAACATTGTGTCATGGAGGACTACATAATGCTGGTCATACCCTTTGCCACGTTTGATGGATACCACGCCATTTTCAAGGTTTACGTCATCGCGTTCCAGCAGGATGGCCTCGGTTGTCCTTATTCCTGAACTGTACAGTAAACGGAAGAACACCGGCAGTGTCATGCGCTGGATGGCCGCGAGTCTGCCACGCCTTGGCTTTATGTTGTCGCAAGCGTCAAAGAAGCGTTTCAATTCATAGTGTGTAAAAGGATGCGGCGTATAAGTCCTCGGCACAGACCTTGGCACTTGCGGCAAGTCAATTTTCGTCATTCCACGCTTGTTCATGTACTTGATGAAGTCTAAGACAGGATAGACACGTGACACGCAGGAGTTTGTGCATTCAGTCGGACGTTGCCTGCACCATCTGTCCACGATTTCTTGGGTAAGCTCAGTTTGTCCCGGATATTCCCTTGCGCAAAAATGATCGAACAGTATTACGTTCTTGACATAGCTATGGCTGTTACGCCCGGAAGCCTTGCGGTATTTTACATACCCTTCTATAGCGTTGGATAGGAATGAAATAGTTTTCATACGTCAAACACCCCCTTTCCTACGGGAAAGTATTCTATGCTCAATGAACATTCCTTCAGCCTCTTGAATTCCGCACTAAGGTAGCGGTCGAGAGAATCCGGGGACGCATGACCGAGGGTGGCACTTATGACAGGTTGCTGCACACCGCCCTGTAACAGGGCCGTTGCCACATTGTGGCGGAACAGATGCAGACTCTTTCTCTCATTTTCACCTTGTCTTATTCCTGCTTTGCACATGACTTTTGAGCATATAGCATCGAGATTGCTTGTATGAAGCCTTCTGTATGGCACCTGTACTGTGAGAAAAACATATGGTTCCGGGCTTCGGGGACGTTCTTTGAGCAGGTAATCAAATACAGCGTTTCCTACCACGGCACGGAGTGGCAATGTCAGGGGCTGTCCCGTCTTTGCCTGAGTGATTTTTATCAGGTCGTGTTCCCAATCGAAGCTGTCAAGCGTGAGTGCAGAGATGTCACATCCACGCAATCCCGTGTACATGGCCAAGGTTATGATGGCTTTGTCCTGTAGAGATATTGTGCTATCGTGTTCTAAAGTATGCCTGATAGCAGTCAGTTCTTGCTCCGTAAGGTATTGAATGTTTTTCCGCATATTGGGTATGGACGGCAGGTATGCGATTATACGTTCAACGGATTTGCCATAGTGAGGCAAACAGGCTTTCAGCCCATATTCCACCGAATATTTGAGCGAATGGCCCATTTTCGGTTTTATGTCTTTGGAAAACACTTCTAATACCGCATCTTCTGTTATTGATTCGAATGAGTACACTCCCATTTCCTGTAGCCGGAAGAAGAACGAAGATAGCGCATACTTCACATTTATTGAAAATTTGCAACGTCTGTCTACCATGTTGAAAGCCATGTCCGTTACATCCTTGTATTCTGCGCCGAGCAACTCATAGTGGTGAGGCTTGCTGTAGTGTTTGCAACCATCGGGTAATAATCCATTCTCAATGTATTGGCAGATTACACGCAACAGGCGTACCTTGTTCCTGTAGGTATACTTGTTGGACCACAATTCTTTTAATGTCGGTTCAACGTCGGAGAAACTCTGCCATTTATAATGGTTAGCATTTTCCGATAGCCACTCAGCCATTTTCTTCACATAGCCTATGTACATGGCTGAATAACCGGTTTCTTGTAAATAAGAAACAAGCCCCTCGACTTTTTCATTCAGATTAAATATGTCCATAATCGCATCTTGTTTAAAAGTTATTCTACAATTATGACGGAATATAATCAGAACTGTTTACGGATCAAAACAAATGATTACTAAATAATTGAGTAATTTAATAGGAAACTCATAAAAGTTCTGATAATGCGACAAATCCGGAATTTTGGATTTGTCGCAGAACTTCAAGAACCTGATGTTCAACACTCGCCATGATAGAGTGGCAGGACTCGGCAATAGTGAGGGAAGCCAGAGGGCACTCAACCTGTTGTATGCAATCCGTACCATCCAAGAGAGGAGTGGCAAAGACCTCGGTGCTACTTTCCTCAGTGGTACGACAATCTCCAACTCATTGACAGAGTTGTATCTGTTGTTCAAGTATCTGCGTCCGAAAGAACTTGAAAGGCAGGAGATAAGGTGTTTCGACGCTTGGGCGGCAATATTCGCTAAGAAGACTACCGACTTCGAGTTCAATGTCACCAACAATCTGGTACAGAAGGAGCGTTTCCGCTACTTCATCAAGGTGCCGGAGTTGGCAGCCTTTTATAACGAGATCACGGACTATAGAACCGCAGAAGATGTGGGTGTTGACCGACCGATGAAGAATGAGATTCTCCATAATATCCCTCCGACAAAGGAGCAGGAGGTTTTCATTCAGAAACTTATGGAGTTTGCCAAAAGTGGCGATGCCACAATCTTAGGTCGTGCGCCATTGTCAGACACCGAGGAGAAGGCGAAGATGCTCATAGCCACCGACTATGCCCGAAAGATGGCTCTCGACATGAGAATGATTGACCCCAGTTATTCCGATGATCCGAACAACAAGGCCAGCCATTGCGCCAAGATGATTGCTCAGTATTACCATAAATATGATGAGCAGCGCGGGACTCAGTTTGTATTTTCCGACCTTGGGACATACAAGCCCGGCGAATGGAACTTCTATTCGGAGGTCAAGCGCAAACTCATTGAGGACTATGGCATACCGCCGCATGAAATCCGCTTCATTCAGGAGTGCAAGACTGAGCGGTCAAGAAAGGCTGTGATTCAGGCAACCAACGACGGTGATGTTCGTGTCCTGTTCGGCTCTACCTCAATGCTTGGCACCGGAGTCAACGCCCAGAAAAGGTGTGTCGCAATTCATCATACCGACACACCTTGGCGCCCAAGTGATCTGGAACAGCGCAACGGTCGAGGAGTCCGTGCAGGCAACGAGATTGCCAAACTATATGCTGACAACAAAGTGGATGTAATCATCTATGCAGTAGAGAAATCGCTGGACTCCTACAAGTTCAACCTTCTTCATTGTAAGGCCACTTTCATTGCGCAGTTGAAATCCGGAGCGCTCGGAGCGAGAACTATTGACGAAGGTGCTATGGATGAGAAATCAGGCATGAATTTCTCCGAGTATATGGCTATCCTCTCCGGCAATACAGACCTGTTGGATAAAGCCAAGTTGGAGAAACGCATCGCGTCACTGGAAAGTGAGCGTAAATCCTTTGGAAAGGGCCGTGCTGATGCTGAGTTCCGTCTGAGTACCATTACCCATGATATTCAGAACAACGAGGCGGCTATGGAGCGGATGAAGGCGGACTATGAAAAATATTCTGCCGTAGTTCAGAGAGATAAAGACGGCAATCCCGTCAATAATCTCACTGTTGATAGTTGTAAGTTCAAGGACGAGCAGAATATGGGAGTTCACCTGCAAGGACTGGCACAACGTACCGACACCCACGGTCAGTATCAGCGTGTGGGCGAAGTCTATGGCTTCCCAATCTCCATAATATCAGAGCACACCCTGATTGATGGCAGGGAGGGAGTGCAGAACCGATTCGTTGTCGAAGGCTCATACAAATACAAGTACAATAACGGATTCATTGCCATGAGCGACACTCACGCCGCCTGTATGAACTTCGTCAATGCCTTAGAGAAAATTCCCAGTATAGTTGAGCAATACGAGGAACGAACTGCCAAACTCAAAGCCGATGTCCCAGTCTTGGAAGGCATTGTCGCCAAGCAATGGGGCAAAGAGGAGGAGTTGAAACAACTCAAATCCGAACTCGCCGCCCTCGACCGCAAGATAACTGCAGAGCTGAAACCCAGCGACGCTGAGGAAGCCGCCCGTGCCAAAGTAGTCACGCCGACAAAAGGCAACGGAGAGCCACTCGATGAACCGGCACCGTCTCAAAGTCAGGACTCCAAGAAGTCAATGGTGGCAGAGCCGACAACCATATACAAAGAACGGGAACCGTTAAGTTCCCGCATCATAATTGGTGGTTGTGGCGTGACTCCACCCGGAGGCTTCCGCGCCGCCGGACCGAAATTGTAGATTTAGAGCAAGTAGTGATTCGTCATTGCTTGCTCTTTTTCTTTTTGCCGAAGCCTTTTTCAATACCATGCTTACTCATCCAGACGTATAGCGTTTTGCGTGATACCTCCAGCATATTGGCGGCTTTGGCAACATTGCCATTTGTCTGTTTAAGGGCAAGTCTTACGTTGCTTTTCTGTTCTCTCTCGTTATCGGTCAAATCGAAATGAGGAAGGATTCTGATTGCCTCCTCCGGTATTCTTTTCCCCGGAGTGATATTTATCGCATCCTTTATTGTTTTGAACAGCTCACGGATATTTCTTGTCCAGACATGATTCATTATGGCTTGTATTGCCTTATTAGAAAGGGATTTTACTTCCTTACCCTGAGACATACAGTAATGTTCGGTCAACTCTCTTGCCAATGTTGGTATATCATCATGAAACTCATGCAAGGAGGGCATTGTCAGTGTGTTCCTGCTTATGACTTGTATGAGATTCCGTGATATTGTCTCATTTTCCACACCCTCTTCAAATGACTGACGCATTGAACAAACTATCACTCCAGTAAAAACAGCCCTGCCTTTGCCGTCAGACATCGTGTATTTGCCACTCTTGAAAATATCGGCTAAAACCTCCTGTGCCTCAATATCAAGATGGTCAATCTCATGGAAATATAGCGTGCCGTGGTCGGCATTTTCCATAATCGCATTGATATTGTTGGTGAAAAATCCTTTGTCTTTCTCATCCCACAACAGTTGATGATGGCGTTCAGGCAGCTTGCAATTGACAAACACAAATGGAGCCATATTGCGGTCGCTATGTAAATGCCCGATTTGTGCTACCGTATATTTTGCAGTACCTTGTGCACCTATTATCAGTACGATATTATTTCCGGATTCCTCCCGATACCGGCGCACTCGCTGAAATTCACTTTGAAGATTGCTGAACCACTTGGCAGGAGAGCGGTCTGAGAACATAGCATGTAATGGTATGGTCAGGTCATCAACCTCTGACTTTGATTTGGTGAACAGATGATTTTTGCCTACATCCCAGACATGCGCCATCACAACAGAACTCGGATTTTGAGCGGCACAGATTGACTGAACACATCCGGGAGTATTCCGTGCGAGATCAAGTAGCGATTTCACCTCTGGATTAAGGCTGGTGTAACAGGCGAGCACGATTGAATATCTTCCTGTCAATATTGCCTGTTTTGCAGTTTTGAGGTCGGTGAACTCATCAACGCAATCATCTATGAGGGGCAATGACAGCCTCATCTTTTCAACTTCCTCGGTAGTTGGTCCGTATATCAAGGCTCTTGACACACGTTTTTCGGCGGGCTGAACACTGATTTTTTCAGACATTTTTTCAAAAAATTAAAATTTTCCAAAATGAGAAATTTGCTCAAACCATTAAAGGGCGCTTATTTACGCTGTAATCAATGATTTCACAAATTTTTACCGACTGCAAAGGTAACACTTTTTCTTTAATAAGGTAACATTTTGGGTAACATAAATTTGGCGAAATGTAACACTTTTTGAGGTCTAAATCGGAGTGTGTCAGTTACATACCGTAAACAAAATGATGTGATTAAACATTTTATTTCATGCCGGGCAACAATGCCCATAAACAATGTTCAACCCTTAAAAATGATTTCACTATGTCTGATGAAATGACACCACCCGAGACAAATGCCCCGGACATGATGCCGGGGTTGAAAAACTTCTACATTGAGTGTGGAGGTAAACCGAAAAATAAGAGAGGAGGCGCCAATGATTGACGCTATACTCAGAGACCAACTGGTTTCCGTAATCATCTCAGGAAACCAAGAAAACTTCCCGGTGCGTTTCGGTGAATTTGCCGATAAGGTTACGTCCGTATGCTCTGCACCTGAAGACTGGACCGTAAACAGTGCTGAACTCATAAAGCTCAAAAGCACACTTGAACTGTATAAGATGACATATACAGGTGTATCAGATGCTGTAATCCACATCATCGGCGTGACAGTGACCTTCATCCACGAAATTCGTGACTACTTCTCAAATCTCCATTCTCCCTTTACCTCAGATTATGGTATCATGCGCCACAAAGCAGATACGGATCAAGGGTCGGTGCTTCCCAAAAGCTCATCGGCAGAATGTGCAGAAATCGAACTCATCGAATCCATTGAATTTATTCATGGTTGTGCTTTCAAATTATTCCCCAGACTCAGCAAGTCCCGTGTTCGTGAAAAGGTCAATGATTTCCTTGGCACAAACATCACAGACAGGCAGATGCACAATAATTTCGCCAACATAAAGAGTCGTCAGAATGGAGATCACGCCCAGTTTATGAAGCGGTGGTACACAAGTTTCAATGAAGAACTCGTGATTAAATCTCGCATCTCAGATGACCGCAGATCTGTGAAATCATAATCATATTATAATATACGTCAACTATGAAAAATATTTCCAAAAACAATTGGGCACTATGGCTGTTAATGGCATCGGTGTTCATGATGATGGCTCTTGCCGCCAGAGAAGTGGCCGTTGAAAAAGGCTTTGAGCCACTCTATGTCAATGTGGTATTCGTTTCAACGTTTTCGATTCTCATCGCACTTTACGCAATTATTATTGATATATTGACACCTATTCTCGATTGGGCTTTCAAGAGAATGGGCTTCAAGGCAAAGACGAAGATTGAATCTACAAAAGCAAAGAATAACGATAATCTCGTCATTGACTATGCCACAACCAGAGACAAGACACTTAAAAAGCAGGAACAGCGTATTCTTGCTATCGAAAAGAAAGTTATCACCTATGTAGGTGACATAATGTCTCCTTATCTTTCTAAACAAGACTTGTCAATTCTCATAGAAAATGTAATCAACTTCATTCACCTGAATTTTGCGCCGAATTTCGATGCTTCAGTCGCAGTTAAAACCACCCGTGTTCTCACAACAGCAGACCTCATGCACTTCGGATGGAACATCGCCAAGCCATTCCGCAAATCCGGAGCACACACAGCATTGTTTCTCAAACAGGTATTCGCAGATGCCTTCCGCAACACCGAGTTGCAGACCATCGAGCGGAAGTTGAGAAACAATCCAATGTGCGGCACCATAAAAATCAACCCTGATATATGTGGGAATAAGCAGTCAGTGGAAAGAAAAGATAGTAGAGGGGTCAAAACTACAATTCCCCAAAAACACAATACCGAATCTGTTTCTGCAAAAGAGTGTGCGCTCGCTGATATGGCAGATGATGATGTTCCCATGCCATACGAATTGGGAAACAATATCGAAGAAGATGAGGATGCCGCATGACATTTATCTAAAAAGTCGGTTTGTGGTACAATAGTGACCATTTCCACCATCAAAACACCGGCTATCTTTGCGGTGATTTCAACTAAGGTTGAAGTCACCGTTTTTACCATGACTCAGGATTCATTGTCTTTCGACCAGCTGCCAGGTGCAGTGATGTCGCTGACAGCCCTTGTAAAGGAGCTGTCAAGAGAGGTCTGTGAGTTGCGAGGTCAACTTGCTGCCCTCAGTGAGAATTCCAAACAGTCTGTAAATTTTATAGGAATAGACCGTGCTTGCTCAATACTGGGTAAAGCCAAGTCAACCATTTATGCTCTTGCCCGAGAGGGTAAGTTACCGGCCTATAAGGATCCCGGCGACAAGGAATGGAAATTCATTGAAGATGAACTTGTCAATGTCGTCAAAGGGAACAAGAGCGTTTCCAAAATCCAGAGTTTTGAGGATATGGAAGCCAATCTAAGGAAAGGCACACGCCCAAGAAATTGGGCAAAATGAGAAAGACCGTCACCGGATGTCTCTGTCCGATGGCGGTCTTATTCATTATGATTACTGCATTTATTTCAGTGAGATTGTTTTAGCAGCGGAACGCTTGTCAGGGTCTGTCACCTCAGCATATTTCTGGGTATTCTTCACGCTACGGTGTGTGAGCATCTTTGAGATTGTGTAGATGGGTACTCCGTTGTGCGAGAGCAAGGTCGCATAAGTGTGGCGGAAGCAGTGGAACGTGATTCGTCGTGTGATTCCGGCCTCGGCTATCCACGCTTTCAGCGGATAGTTTATCATCGAGCGTTTCAGCTCTTTGAATACCAATCCCTCACTGCGCTCACCACAGAGTTCCAATGCCTCCTCCGTAATCGGGAGATTGGCTTCCTCCTCGGTCTTTTCAGTGCGCAGGCGCATCACATATCCATCCTCGGCCTTTATGATATGATCCCACGACAACTGTTGAATGTCGCTGATTCGGAGTCCGGTCAGGCAGGAAAACAACGCAGCCCGTTTAAGTACCTCATGCTTACAAGGTGTTGCCGCCAGTTTCTTTACTTCATCAAGAGAGAGGAACTCAATCTTGGTATCCTTCCATTCGATTTTGGTCAGATAGTCGTTGATGTTCTCGCGAAGCAGTTTCTCCTGATAGGCTTCTTTAAGAAGTGCGCGGAATGTTGACCAGTACCCGGCTATGGAGTTGTGGGCGAGTGTGCCCTTACGGTCATCACGTCTTCCACCTTCAAGGAGGTACTTCTGGAATCTCTTGCAGAAATCCTCGGTCACTTCTCCGAGGAGGCATTTGCCCCGGCAGAAGTCGGAGAAGTGTTCATAAACTACTTTCCATTTCTGATGCTTCTTGTAGCATTTTTTGCGGAAGTAGTCCAAGAAGTCCATGCGCATCTTCTCCTTGTCGAGAAACCCGAATTGTTCATTGAGTAGTTGCTCGAAGCGGCGGCAACGTATAGCCTCCGCTTTCTCTTCCATTGAGGCGTTGAACTCACGCTCACGAGCGGACTGAGGATTGGCATACAGATAGATGCCCAGTCCCTCACGACGGCTGAGCCGGTTGGTGTGAGGATTGCGGATGGGCGGATAGAAGTCAAGGTAGAGCGAGAGGCGTCCACCTGAGATTTCCTTACGGCGAAGGAATACTTTAGTGCAGGTATCCATTTTTGTATTTTGTTTGAGTTAATTTTCTGTTGCAAAGGTAGATGGTGTTTGAATGGTGAAAACGCTCACCATCCTGTCACAATCGCCGATTTCGACTAAATCGACGGCGGTGCGAGCAAATCATCCAGTTCCTTTCGGGATATGTATGTGAATTTGCCTTTCTTTACTCGGGTGATATTGTGGTACTTCAGATAATGATGAAGCTGGTCGCGAGTCAGTCCATACTTCTCCATAGCTTCGGCATAGGTGTAGTATTTCGGCGAGTCATAAACCTCAATCCCCTTAGCTTTGTCGAAATGAACTTTGGAGTAGAATGTCGCGCCTTTCTCCTTTTTCTTTGGAATTCCTTCTTTCGAGACCAGATTGTAGATTGCAGAGAGGGTCATCCCGAATTTCTCTTGAATCTCCGCGGCAGTGTACCACTCAGTGATGTCTTCCGATGGTTTCTTTTGCGCAAAGTATCGGTCAATATGTTCTTTGCTCCAGAGTGTCTTGCCACGGCTCTGCGTTTTAGGCCATTTTTCGCGGTTGGCTATCTCATAGAGGGCCGAATTTGAGATGCCATATTTCTCTTGCACCTCTTTTGAGGTGTAGAACTCTGTTATCTGTGACCTCTGCATTGGTGGCTTGTGTTTATACTCGTTTCTACCATCAAATAGTTTATCCAGATGGTTGCGACCAATTAGAGTCTTGCCTTTCAGTTGAAGGCATGGGATAGAATTAGCGGAGAGATAATTGTAAAGACTACGTCTGCTCACGCCCAAGAGTTTTGCACACTGGGTAGGTGTCAGAAACTCCACTTCTTCAACAGCCCTTACTTCGGATGTTTGAGAAGCATATTCTTTTTTGTAAGCTTCAAGCTTTGCCTGTCGCTTCCTCTCTTTGTATGCCAGACCGGAGCACCTATGACTGCAATACTCCGTTGATGTCTTGCGAGCGATAAATTCGCGTCCACACCATAGGCATGTCTTTTTGATTTCGATGTTACTGCTCATTGCTTCATTTTTTAGTTTATTCAGCCAGTTATTTCGCCAAAAGTGTGCAAGCGCGTGCAACGGCGTGCAACCGTGTGCAAATCGTCCGCGACCTCTCTGACGAAAAATCCCGATAGCACGGCGAGATACAATCAGGATACAAATACAAGCCAAAAAGCAGTCAGAAACCGTTAGAAACGAGCAGTACGGGCAAAAGAAAAGCGCCTCGTAAGAGACGCTTTACTAATGGTTTGTGATGATTTGTGATGGTTTGTGACTATTCTGTCATTTTCCGATGCAGAAGTGGTTAAATTGTTGATATGTAGATAGATGCAAATCTAATCCGTACAAGTGACGTGAATTTTCTACGTTTGCAAGTGGTTAACCGTCTGTTTCTTAATTTCTTACAAGCCGCATTTGCCAAGCTGACAACAGTGACTCAATGCAAAGATAGCTATAATAATCCGATTATCAAAGGAATATATGAACTTTAACTTTTCGCGACATACAGATGCGCGTACAAATCCACTGATTTTTACTCTGTCGATATGTGTCTGCCGCAGTCTTATCCATAGAGGAGTTTTATCCTGTTTATCGGCTCAAATTTTAAGCTATATCCATGAAAAATGGTTTCAGATTGAGCCGATTTCTCCAATGTTTTAGCCGGATTTGAGCCTATAGGCTCTATTTCGGAGGGAACAGGATTTCAGCCAATCGGATTTTCTCATCGCCTGGAAGATTATAAATGTCCTGTTTTGTCAGGTCGGTATAGAGGTTCATATTGGGTCTGACGAATCTTCGATGACGCTGTCCGTCAATTATCACAACTACTTCATAATGCCCTTTGGAATTGACTGATACCGAAAAATCAGTGATAGTTCTTCCGTGCATATCGCACAAGGATTTTTCGATACCATCGTCTTTGGAGATATAACCGAAAGCGATAAGATTGTCGTCCAGTGTCTTTTGGATTATACCACGCCATGGTTGAGTGATATGGCACCGCTCGGCGTATTCGCCGAATTTTGAGATTGCCTCTGCTACACGGTTTATGATTGCGTTGGCATTCTTTATATCATGCTGTTTTGCAAAATCGAGTAGGTCTGTCTTGGAAATCTCACTTATTTCTCCTCCAATACTCAATCTACGCTCGATATTGGGGCCTGTGCCTTTTGTGTTGAATATAAATGTCGTATCGTATGACGGTGACATCCGCCATTTCCCATCCTCTTCAAGTAGGAATGAGAAGTTTTTGTTATGGTCATCAGTATTGTTGGCCATGACATTAAAAACCATCCGTGCGAAGAGCTGCTCAATCTCAGACTCGGGGATTGACAGTTCGCGACAGGTCGCAACGAGGTCTTCATAGCTTCGTGCCTCGGGGTTTATGGCAGCCAAAGTCTGAACATGAACCTTTTGGCCGTTTTTCCTATCGAAACGTTTGGTGAGAAAATGGTTGATGCCGTCTATGGGCAATAACCGACATTCCTCCATTTCGATTCCGGCTGCAACTGCCATGTTGTAATATGCAGTTTCAATTTCGGCAATAGGCATGGATTTGTCACCAAACTTCAAGATATAATATTCATAACCGTCAAGTCCATCTGTCTGACCCGACCGGATTTCTCCGGTCGGGTTGTCAATGGCGATAATCGCCTTCATCTGGCGACCTCCGGCTGACGTACCCACGGCAAGCAATGCCTGCAACGTCAGTTCCTCGTTGGCATTCAGTACGATGTTGTCTCGGTCTTCAAGAATTTTGAGAGAAATATCGTATAGCGATTTGATGTCGATTGTGCGAGTATGGGTAAGGTCTGCAGCGTAAGGCTCATATTCCAAAGCTCCCATACCTCGTGTGCCAATGAACATCAGTTTATACAGTGGCGTAACTTTATTGCGTGGTATTTTATTGTCCTTTACCCATTTGTCAAATAGAGTGTTACCCCAGGAATCCGGCAACGAATCAGCTATAAACGGAGGAAGCCCCTGGTAGATAGGCCGATCATCCCCATATATAGGCAAAAGAAAGTTCCGGTTCTCCGCAGGAGAAATTAGCGGAGCAATGTCAGGAATCCTGTCTTTCAGCTCTGGGTTATATGTAAAATATGTACGTCTCGTGGCTGAGTCCCACACGAGCCGTCCGATTTCCTGCCCCCATAGATTCACTTTCAAGTATTTCATGCCCGTAATTATTTTTTCGCGGAATGGCGAACACGTTGTGCCTTTTTCTCATTGTCGTTATACATATAAGGTGATTCAGGCAATTCGGGCAGCAGTGCATCCCAGTTCTCTCCAAGCCCAATTGTCTTTAATAGTCTCAGAAGAGTACTGAACGAAATGTCAGTCATATTGCCGGACTCAAATCTATAAAGTGTGGTCATGCCGATAGATGCCGCTTCGGAAACCTCCTTACGGGTCATGCGCAACCGCAACCTGTAATCACGAAACCTCATGCCGAGATTCCTGATTACATCAGGTGTAGCCAATGATTTGTTCGTAAATGTCACCATGATGATATTTATGTCTAATATATTAGTATAACACTCCGCAGAATGATATTTACAAAGTTAGACATAAAATCCCATACGACCAAATTTATTGTGCTTTATTGCGGATTTCGGAATTGATGGAGAGTGGTAAAATTGGTATATGTAAAGTTCATCCTAATGCACTGGCGATATGATTTGAACCGATGTATATCATTACAGGCTATTCAATCCATTTATCGAATCGAGGTGCGAACATGTCGATGTCGCGTTGGGGAAGTCCGAGTCTGCGGGCTTCTGTGCGCCACGATTTCATGGCAGATTTTACTTTGTTGATAATACACTTGGCTTTGTCAGCTGAAAGCATATATTCTCCAGCGGATGTCAGTAGAATATTGAGGTCGGATTCGCTTGTGGATCGGTTTATCAGCAGGCTTTGATTATCGGCGAGTGTCGGGTTGATGTCGTATGCCGGGGAAAGTTCCCAGCCTTTGCGTGTCAAGAGAAATCCGTGGTTGCGGAAATGGTCGTCAGAGTTGCCGACAATTATGTAGAATGCCACACGGCGATATAGTTCCTCTAAGTTTTGCTCGACATTGCTACCGTGTTGAACTATGAAATCCACTATGTCGGTGTAGCCGTAGCCGGTTGATGCGTTGTCGCCGTCGGTCAATCCAAGCAATGTCAATGCGGAAGCGAAATGTATTCGTCTGCCGGCGCTATTCCTGTCGAAGCGTTTTGAGAGAAGGATGTGGTAATCTTCGTCGTCTATTGTCCGTGTCTCTGCAACATTCAATCCGGCTTTGCGCCCCATTATATGACAGATATGCTCCCATTGGGCGACATCATAATCATCCTTGCGCGACGGAAATTTGGCAACAGTCAGACTGCCGTCCTCATCAATGACAGATGCCTTCGGTCTGGCACCTCCGAGGGACGTTCCGGGGTGTAACAACTGCGCCAACCATTTCTTTGACGGCAACAGATGTTTCTCCTCGCTAATTTCAATCTCATGCGCCGCCCGCATCAGTTCTCTGACATTCGCCAATGGTGGTACTCGAAGACTTTCCTCACAGTTGATGAACCTTCCACCGGGCATTTCGGCAAATCGGAAACCGCCCATGCGTGAAGCATCGTCAATACCCATCAGATAATCAAAAGAAGTCAATCTGCGCACGGCTCTCTTTTCATCGGCGGCTGCAATCTGCTCCCGGCGGTTCAGCAATGTGCGTCCCCAGCGGTCGGGTAGAGCATCCGAGAAACAAGCGAAAATATCGCGCTCCGGTCGGGTGTATTGGATGCCGGTATAATTCTGCAAATCCTCACTGAGAAAAACATCGCCATATTTGGCAAGCCACTCTTTATCATACGAAAAACCGTATGTCTCGCTCCCGCGCACCGAGTCATAAGAAAGTTCGCCTATCAGTTGGGGCGTCTCCAACCAATCAAAGTCGGCATAAACGAATAGTTTCTTCATGGCTTATTCCTTTTTTGATGCGCGCTGGCGGTGCTTCAGCGATAGGTCTTGGAGATTTCTACCCAATGAATCTTCTTTGGCAATCAAAAGAAGATCGTCATCAAGTTGCAAAGCATAAAGAACACGGGCATAGATGCCGATTGAGACGGTCGGAGAACCTTTCTCGATGCGGTTCACAGTGAGAGGCGAACAGGTAGCACGTTCAGCCACCTGCGCAATCGAGAGGTTACGACGTAGCCGGGCAAGCTTAATCTGCTCACCCATAATAGCCATTTTATGCTCCAGTTTCCGGGGCAACTTAGTCCCCATAGTGTTCTTAGCCATACTTAATCTATCTTATGATACCGCAAAGATAGCAAAAATATTTATTATATGATATGTTGAGCGATGAATAATGAACTTATCTTAGTCACTTATCTCTCTGACCAATGACCATTATACCGTGTTACTATGCCGATAATGTTACTTGGCAGGTGTTATTTCAGGATTATCCACTTGCCGGTTTTGTCCGAACCCTCTCTCGCAATGTATCCAAGTTTTTTAAGGTCTCTGGTAGCTCGTTTAGCTGTGGATTCTGAAATATGAAGAGTCTCCATTATTTCAGAATGTGTAATCTCCGGATTGTTTAGAATGGCAGTATATACTTTTTGCAGGGTTTTCTTTAGTCCTGTTACAATGTCATTATTTGAGTTTGCGGTATCATTTACAGTGTCACTTTGCGTATTTACAGTGTCATTTTCTTGAAACTGCAAAACTCGGCGGTTGAGATTCGCGATATGGTGACGGAGCATAACGTCCTGTGCGATTGTCGAATCGTCATTCTCACGGCTGTCAACTAATGACTGGATATATTCTCCTTTGTCTTCCTTTCTGACGATGGAAGGAATTAGTCCTAACTGACGCTGAATCATATTCATGACCAATCGGGTCGTTCTACCATTACCGTCAACCCACGGATGAATGGTTACCAGCAGGAAGTGTGCTTCAAAACTCAGACGATAACATGCCGCGATGTTTTCCCTATCCGCAGTGGCAATTTCTTCATTTAGCCAACTACAGAAATCGTCCACGACACGTGGAACCTTATTATATGCAAGATAACTCCTGCCGCCAATACCGGCACTGACATTACATAGGCGAAACTCTCCCTTCGATGAATCGAAATGTCCGGCAATAGTAGAGTATTCGCTTCCGGTACGGCGCATAACGAGGGCTGACAGTTGTTGCAATAATTGAGGCGTATATGTAGGATTATCAGTCGCTAACTTGAAAGCATAAAGATAAGCGTCTTTCAGGTCGACATTCATCATCTGCTCAGTCAGAGAACGACCCTTTGCGGCAATACCCTCATCGAAAAGAAGTTGATTCTCAATTTCAGTGACAGTAGAACCCTCAATCGCCGTGGAGTGGGTCACAATGGAATAGAGGTAGAACTTCTGATAGTCCACCTGCTCCTCGACTCCTGAAGTCCGATAAGCCTTCAGAGCCTCCTCTATCTGTATGTCAAGAACTTTATCCATAACTAAAAAGGTACTTTTTATGTAAGGATTTCCCACCATCCGTTGCGTCGTCCGTTTCGGCGGATGAGTATGCCTTTCTCAACGAGGCTTGAGGTTATTCGCTTAACTGTGGATGCGGATTTCTTTATGGATTTGGCAATATCAGTCTGGGTGATTTTGGGATTATCCTCGATAACCTTTAGTACGGCTAACTCTTCCAAAGTGCAGTTCAAAGTATCAATTTGAGACTTTGAAGCAGATGTTGTGATACTTTGGGGCATCGTCTTAGGCAGCGAAGCACCAACAAGCATATCGCGGTTGCGAAGCTCATTCTTTTCGCCGAGAATTACATTACGAAGGAATCTCTCAACAAATTCGGTCGTTGGCGAGATATTCAGCCCTTTATAAGATGCTCTGACAAGTGCATTGCGGAAATACCATGAATGTTCCTTGAACATATCGTTGGTTGCCGGAATGCCCATTGAACGGAGGTATTTTATAAGGAAAACGGCAGTAGTGCGGGTATTGCCCTCTCGGAAAGGATGTATTTGCCACAGGTCAGCAATAAACCGCGACAGGTGATTGATAATTTCTGAAATAGGGTGAGAAGAGTAATCAAATTCCTTTTCGCGAGCGAGGTCATATTCTATGGCTTCTCGGAGGTCTACAGCCGGTTGGTAGCTTACAGAGGCATTACCGCCAAGAACCCACTCCTTTTTACTCAATTCTACCGTTCGTAATTGACCAGCAAATTTGAATACGTCTTCAAATATGCGCCGATGTATAGATGTAAGCCCTACTAATGAAAATGCAAACGATGGTTCACTCAGAATCTTAGCGATGTTGGCAGAAACCTTGTCGCCCTCCTCATCCACAGCATCATGTCCGGACTTAGTCTCATAATACGCCTTGATGCGTTCACGAGCCTCATCAATGGAGATGTCTCCCTCAATGTGCTGACGCGCAGTGTCAAGCAGATAAGCTGAAACTTTCAGCCCATCCACATCCTGAAGACCGATAGCCGTTTGCCACGCATCAGCCTTCTCCTTCTGCCCCGGTTCCCCGTGGACTATATATTCGTCAAATTCGCTCATTTGTCAATTATATGATCTTAGTAATAAAGAATAAATGCAATAAGGAAAAACAATTTTGGTATAGGGCAGTATTGGTAATGTCTCATTTAGTTATAGCTCCCATCCTCTAAAGAAACTCTTTACCACTTCATCATCCTCCAATTCATCGAACTCTGATTGTAAAGATTCAATCTCGTCTTCGAGGAAAGTTACTTCATCGAGTTCTTCTGACGACATTAAATCATAATTCCCAGTCATAATTGGGGATGTATAGGCGTTATCAAGCTGGCTAAGATCTGCTTGGAACTCATCAGTAATATCCTTTCTGTATGACTTTTTATCCATATCTCTATTTTATATTAAATGAAACAGTGTAAAGTATTCCCTCTCCATTCTTTTTTTGATTGTAAAGAGGCAAATTAATTTCCAAATTATCACAGACAGATTTCACTTTGAGGTCTGAATTACTTCGGCCGAATGGCTTCCATCCATTGGCTATTCCTGCATCTGGTCTAATGAATAGTTCGTTATCTAATGATCGTATTGCAAGTGAACGCTCATGCTGAATGTAACCGGAATCAGTGATTGTAGGTGTTATTCCTGTAAGAGATTCTATAACCTTTGCTAAGAATAAGTTTCTGTCTGCGCTACTTCCAAAATTATCGCAGACATTTACGTCTTCAGCAGCAACACCAGAATTGCCATATGGTTTTGTTAGATTTAATATTATTTGAGTTATCTGGATGTTCAGGAATTCTTCGAGAGATTTTAACATGTGCGCAAATATCATACATCCCAGAGGTGTATAAAGGTAACGATCAGAATACTCAATCGATACGGATTTAGATTCTAACCGATTCTTTATTAATTCCCATTTATCAACCTTATAATTCATAAGACTTTTGAATACTTCGGAGATACTACAATCCTCTTTTATTCTTGTATCAAACATAATTGAATCAGTTTCCGAAGCCAGCTGGTTGATAATACTTTCGGGAAGAATGGCGGAATATATGAATTCTATGGGAGATGGAGCTTGATAAATTACACCGGAACCCCATTTATCAGATAATGTCCTTACAATACCTGTTCCAAAGTAAAGCTTCCTTGAGCCATCATTCAATTCTGCTTCAATCAGTGGTTTAAGATTTGAGGGCAAAGTCGCATTGTAGACCCCGAACTGCCATTTAAAAATGGCAGATAATATCATAGCTCTTTCCTCATAGGGAATTTCGCTGATTTTTAGTTCTTTATTCAGAACAAAGACCACACTTACACCATGTACTTTTAAATCTTCGACCAATCGATTAAAAGGATACTCCGATGGGCACCAAAGACTATAATCATTGTCGATAAAAATCCTTAGTGATCTCAAATTCTGATTGCGGCATAGCTGTGAAAACTCAGTTGCCAAATCACTTGATATACCAGAAGCAGAAGGCACGATGTCGGTGATTTCGGAAGGAGCAATTCTTGCCAAACGTTCTGTCTCCATCCAATCGATCACTTTTTGTCGGTTAAGATAGTTAAGATACCATTGTGAGCGACGGTCAATCAGACATTTCGTACAAGACCTTTCGCAATCACAACCTTTCAGAGCCTTGTAAGCCATATCCAATACGATATCTTTGTATTCTCTGAAAAGGGTTGAATAACCAGCCCCACCAAGAGCCGTGTCATAGATGAAAATGGAGTGATTAATGTTATCATATCCAAATTCAATTTCCCCTTCATTGACACCAAGTAGTTCCGTAAGTTTACGACTAAGAATCACCCCTAAGGAGTATAGTGTCTCAGTATCATCAACTTGATTGTCAAACTTGTCATAAAATTTGATTTCAACAAAGTCTGTTTGGTATCTGCCTACAAGGAGTACATGACGTCTGATTGAACTCCCATTTGATTCACCTCCCGGGCAGGTGGAACCAGAAGATAGGTGTTTATGTCCTGCCATAAGAGATTCGGCAGAGTCCATGGCCTTCTCTGACTGCATCCTACCGCAATACGGGCAAAATGCGTATCCATAACCATTCCTCCCTCTATTGTAGAAAAGAATTTCGGATTTGGGAGTAGAACAGCGAACTGTAAGTTTAGCCGATGATGTCCTTTTTTGCCATGGTTCCATTTCAAGAAGAACCGGCTGAATAAAATTCATCGGACTGTTATCCATTTTTCTCGTTGGTTTTGATCCATAGGCCACTGAGAACGCCGCTGGCTCTACAACCTCGGTAAATCTTTGCTCCGTGGACGCGGAAATATCTCTAATACCGTGCATAGAGTTTGGCTTTCCACACTTTGGGCAACCAGTCATCGCACTGCCGTAATTTATTGTAGTATAACCACAATTCGTGCAATTTTGCAAAATATATCTCGAAGTGCTGTTATCGTACTTCGATTTTAGTCTGATACCGGTCGGTTCGTAAACCCATTCATTTTTTATAATTTTACTACCCGGAGCATAGGACGAAATCGCTTGGCTAAGATGCATTGTCGGATATTCAGAGCCATTTTCCAATCCCAATATGCATTGAACAAGGCCAGTCGGAATTCCAGCACTTGGTAAAAACGATGTTTCCGCAAGATACGGCAGCAATGAAGCCTTTAGAAAATTGTCCTTTTGGATTTCAATTGCTTTGATTGCATTTCCTGACGAACCACTGTTTCTCAGAAACTCCAATGTCTTGTCAAGGGAACCCAAATGAGTATCGAACCCACACTTTGTTGCTGCGATATCTCTTTTTGTTGAGTATGCGGCATCTTCTAACGGAAGATTTTCAATTGCAGTACCCCGTACAATTCTATTATACGACTCAACCATATCCTGACGTTGGCCAGATACTATTTTATCAACATGAATTAGGAAAGCATCAAAGAGCGATAAGCCGTCATCCTTAATGAAAAAGTCTTTCACACGGGAAGTTACCTTAAAGCCTCCCTGTTCGGATACAAAGTGTCCGAATATAAAAGCGTTGATATGTCGTTGAATCAGTTGGCGGCTTTCCAGTTTCAGCAGAGGTGTCTCTGTCAAATGAGTTATAGGATAATGAGGATGGGTCCATGTATGACTTCCTATTGGATTGGGGGCGCAAAATGTCAGAGCTAAGGCTTTGGACTCATTACGACGACCTGCTCGCCCAGCCCTCTGGAGATAATTTGAAGACTTAGGCGGAACATTATTCATTACGACCTCACTTATACCACCGATGTCAACTCCCATCTCCATAGTGGTTGAACATGATAATATATTTAGGTGTCCAGCATTGAAATCCTTCTCAAAGCGGTCAAGATCTTCATTGGACTGTTGAGCCGAGTGTTCTGCGGCGAGGAAGATAGGCCTTTTCAGATATATTCGTTCATGTATATCAGAATAGAGTCCAGTTTTCATAAGTTTGGAAAGATTGGATTCAATCCATTCTTTGACACTTTTATCAGACCATTCGATAGTTCGAAAAGGGAAATATGGATAATCAAAGGTCTGCGTTACGAGAAAACGTTCAAAATTTTCTTTCCCGATATATCCGTTCATGCGTGGGCTATATCCCTTGAATACCACATCAACGATGACATTATCAACCGGACAGACATGCCCAGTTACTATTTGCTGCAACCGCACTTTCGGCCCAAGCAAATCAAGCATATAGCCATTGTTCTCGCTATCTACGGGTGTTAGAATATTGGTGGTCAAAAAATCCCATGCCTCTTTGAGAACACTGTCTACATTTGCTGACTTTTCCTGATTGAATTCACTTTCATTATCATATCCAAGAAAAGCGCATAAAAGCAATACGAGCCTTGACTGGGAATCACTTACTCCTGATCGGCCATGTCTTAGTTTAGGCCATTTGGTTACTGGGATTCCATTCTTTCGCAGCTCCGAATTTGACGGGTAGATTGCGGATGTAAAATTAATTTGAGTGAGATAGTTATTGAACTCATCAGATAGCATATAATGCCGTCCTCCACGAATCTGGTAGTCAAGACATATTTTAAGGAAGTCTTGCCAATCTTGATTCGTACAACCCTTTGAAGCCAAAATAGTGGGGCATTTGGCTTTTCTAAGGTCTGGATATACCAATCTCACAAAGCCCATATTTTCAAGTGAATTGGCACGGCGAGGAATCCAGCCGAACTGATCAACAAGCAATGCTTTAAGGTAAGACGACTGGTTGGGATATTTGCGATTACCATGTGTTTCCTTAACATGCTTGTAAAGCGTTCTGAACTCTACATCGTTTTCAAGATTCCTCATAAGTTCGTCCCATCCTATTTCTGGAGGAGCTGGAACAGATGAATTACCAGTTTTCTTTGTTTCCAATAGTATCAACTGTTCTAAAAGCATTTGAGGAAGAGACTCACGAGGTTGAGAAGTCAAATAATTATAGAGTTGACTTTCCGAATCCGATAACCCTGCCGGTTGTACCAAATCAAGGCGTTTATCCGCAAGTTTATGAAAAATCGAAGACCTTATCCATGCTCTTTCCACATCTTGGTTTATACCCATAGCAGAACGTGCGGATCCTTGTCTATTGTCAGTAAAGGTGATATATTTGCGTCCATCATATAAAGTCTCGGCATCTCTACCTTTGCTTACCTCCGCATTGTCAAGGATCAGAGAGGTTAAAATGCGACCCATCTGGGTTGCACTGGCTCGCAAATAGTTTCTATCTTTTATGGCATTTCCACAATGAGGGCAGAGCTGTTGGTTCCTATCCGAATGACGAAGCGATTTATAAGCAATTTCCCAGTCTATGCCTTCTGGGGCAATTTTTATTTTTCCTTCCTTATGATCAAATAGATGCAGATGTTCCATTGTGTGGTGACGGAGACATTTCCCTTCTGGTTTGGCTAAATAGAAAGGTGCGAAGCCGTCTGTATCTTCATCGTTGTTTGTGATTTCAGCAGATTGTTCCTCCAAAACAGAAATATCATCACTTTCATCATAGAATAACATTTTGTCCAAATCTATGACATTGGTGTGCATACGGAATCCTTTTGAATTGCTTGTCTCTCCGAATACAATAAGACCGCCGCATGAAGGACACGTTGTCACTTCAAGCATTTTTGACTTGCATGACGGGCAGTTTGTGTTCTGATATGTAGTAAGGTTCCCAATGTTCAGTCTATGGTCTTTATGTCTATCGCATTCGGGATTGACACAGACATATACACCATTTATTGAACGAATAAAAAAGTGCGCCCTTGAAGGTAACAATGCTGCCTCTTTCCCGTCAGCCAGGTTAAGTCCGGGTATTTTATTTCCCAGTACGTCTATCAGCCTCAGCGACTTGATTCTGCTTTTTGCAATCTTGGTGTCAAGTAGTTTTGCTATTTCATTCGTTGTAAGAACCGGCTTAGAGTTTAGTTTTGCTCTTAATCGCTCAATCGCTTCTAATGTAATATTAGTGCTAAATTCTCTATTTACAGCATTTATCGCATCTTGTGCTTTCGCTCTATCCATTTCAGGAATTACACGTTTGCCTCCGATAACCACAATGCTGTCCAATGATTTACCTGTCAATTGGGCGACAAATTTTTTAAGTTTTATTTCCGTTGCCGAGTCCTTTTCATCGCCCATTGTCGCCGATGTGACAGCAAAATTGACTTGATCGATTGTTACTCCGAACGCATCAAGAACCCGACGAAGCTGTAGTGCCAGCTCTGACGCCGCCGATCCGGTATATGTATGAGCCTCATCGAGAAGAATCCATTTTAATTTTCCCTTTGATTTTTCAAGAATTTCTTTGTCCTCCGCTCTTACCAGCATATAATTCAGCATGGTAGGGTTGGTGAAAAGCACTTGTGGTGGAGTCTGTCGGATTTGGGGGCGGGTAATTAGTTGTGGATAAAACCTTTCAGTATAACTTTGTGCCCTTTTAGACTTTTCAGTATCTCCGTTATATATTGCATAAGTAACTTTGTCTGGAATTGCGTTGCACCATGCATGAATCCTTTTTTGTTGACTTTTCATGAGTGCATTCAAAGGATATAGAAATATCGCTTGAACACAACCTTTCTCATTACGTTGCGCAATATCCTGTAGCACCGGAATCATGAAGCATTCTGTCTTGCCCGAGCCCGTTCCGGATGTAACGACTATGGTCTTGCCTTTTCCGGATAGCATAGTCTGCCAACTCTTTGTCTGGTGCTTGTATGGATGGCGGTCTCGGGGAAATCTTAAATCCTCATTAACATTCTCGCTGCTTAGTGCGTCGACAAATTGCGGCGTAAGGATGCCAAGCTTGCTGGAGTGTTCTCCGAAAGTTTCGCGATCCTCTTCCCACGGAAATATTGATTGGAAGACAGGCTCTGCAAGCAGCGGCTCATCCTCCGTCAATATTTTTCGCATATAGTTTTGCTCTTTGGCACGTCCCTTGAACCATAATGTTACAAGAGAGTCTACAAGCATACGTTCAGCTGATATATAGAAGTTTGAGTAATCCATATGAGCATATTAACGGTTAATATATTTTAGAGTGCGGAGAAATATGTCGCAATATGTCTCCTTAAAATATTTACGATAGAAATTAGCAATTCTTGCATGTTCCTTGTACTCCTTTGCAAACAAATCAGTGCGGTTAACAATACCACTTGCGTTTTCAGCAGCACACATTGCCGATTCTATCATTACACGGTATGAGAGTAGCATCTGATCCTCATATGGATAATACTTTCCATGTAATTTATATCTCACAACCGGAAGATCCATATTATTATCAGACAATCCTTTGATCTTAGATTTGTACTCGTTGATGTCAGACCTTGAAATGAACTGTCCTTTATCAATCTTTTGTGTTGTGATGTATGCAGTCATTACCTGAGCAAGCTCATTGGTTACAGTGGCATTCAAGAGTCCTAATACTAATTCGGTAAATTCTGCCAGCTTCATAACTATAATTTGCATCATTGGCTCAGGGATACTTGCCATCATGTCATTGATACTCTCCTGCCAGACATTTACAGGTATCCAGTGCAGAGCTACTTCAAGTTCTTGCTCAAACCGATCTATTTCTTCTTCCAAAACATTTCGGTCTCCGTTAAGCCACATTGCAATAATGAATTTAGCAATTAGATTTGGCATCCTTGCAATGGAACGTAAAGCGTTGTGGGTAGAGAATGGAAGATTGAAAGTGCTGCATAGCTTAAATGCTCTACAGACTTCCTTCCAATGATTTCCAAACATGACATTCTCATCAGCTAACAATATTTCCCATTTTGAAATATTGTCTATCTGCATTTCCTTCCGATTTACCCTGTCAAAATCATAATCATCCCGATTGTAGTATTTGGGCACAATGCGTCGTTTATCTGCCGCTCCGGAAAATACAATCACTTCCTTGTGACAGAAATCTTCAGGAAATGCAAATGTGTTTGTGGCAGAATTTGTTCTTATGAGCATTACAGGGAATAAATCCTGAATGCAAAGTTGATCGCCAACCGGGAAAGCGAAAAGTTCACCCTCATACAAATAATCATCCGTATTATCTTCGGTATTGTCAATCACTGTGACCATACCATCTTTGACTATTGAATCAAGAACAAATTTTCTGACAAATACAGGATTCCCTGAGATGTTGAGCGTTACACATGAACTTCGGTTGAAACTGTTAGCTCCATATAGATTGAATATCCTATCAATAAGCGGTTTATAATCGATTAATGAAACTATTCCGTCATAAACCTTACCGTCAAGACTCTTGATTTTAGAATCATCTTCTGTTTTATCGGAAAAATAGGAAACAGACAACTTTCTTCTGCCTCTGCCGTGAGACATAATACAATAGTGGGCAAGATTGGCAAATGATATAATCTTACCACGTGGGACTAAACCTCCATTGATATCTGTGAGTACAACACCCTCAAACGGTATGGCAATGGAAAGTTTTAAGACGGGGGTATTATTCCTATATATCCTAAAACTGCATTCGGACGGCCATGAAAGAGTATCGGCACGTCTGGAAATGCGCCACCCGTTGTCTTCTATGTTGATCACATCAGCTCCTTCAATTATTTCAATTTCCGCACGGAACGATTGATTGCTTTTGAAGTAAATCTCGGTGGACATATTACCTTCATTGCAATGGGCGAAAGCAATATCTCCTATGCAGTAGAATGTTTCGATGATGCGGTGCGAATCCGGAGTTTCCACACATATGTCAACAATGCCTGAAGGGAGTACACAGGATGTTTTCAGAGTCCTCCATTCCTTATCCAGACCATGACGATCTCGATACTTTACCTTGACGTTGCTGACCCGCTCCTTTTCCTTATCATATACTTTTACGATAGGTACCGATGATAATAGTTTGAAATTGGAACGTTCAAGCCAAGGGATATAGCTGTTGGAAAATTCCACAGTATATGGGGTAAACTTATTTTCCAACAACACGGTCTCTCCAGTCGATGAATCCGTAAGCGTTAGATCCTGAGAAAACTGCTCGTAAAACAGATTATGTCCGGCGATTGAAATCGGAATTGAAACCAGATTACTCCATGACTCTGAGAATAATGCTATGTTTTTCTCCGAATTACCTGTCTCGGACATAACATATATATTGTTGTCAAGCATCTGGAATACTTGCGGATAATCGAAATTAGGTGCGAAGCTACCTGCGATGGTCAGAAAAATACGGTCATCATTGTCGCATCTTACCTTGACCTCTACTACTGGTTCTCCGTTCCATCTGATTTCCCTGCTTGGCCCCATGGATATACGGGTATAAACCGCGCTGATTGCTTGTCCCTCATCAGAAAACTTTGTTTCCTTTCTTACATATTTCCCCGTGAGTACTCCGGCGACAAATACATCGAAAGAATAACAGGACGTAATGTTTAATCCCGGGATTGATTCAGATGATAAATCCTTTATTGCTTCTGGAAGGATGTATAGACATGCGTTATCATCATCAACAAGATGTAATCGCCACTGCAATGATAGGGGGCGAAACCGAGAACCGTTTCTGACGCGAGAATACTCGCGTTTCAATGAATCAGTAAGCTCGGCAAAAGCCTTGTCACTATCATCATATGGAAGAAGAGCGTTCTCTTCCATGATTATGGCACGAGCTATCTGAATGGAGACATCATAAATATTCTCGTTCTTGAACGAGTCACCAAGATAAGAAACACATGAAAACTGACGAATTACCGAGGAATCTGCGTTATTCCAGTCATAATTTATAGAGGACAACTCTTTCACCAAACCTTTGAGAAATCTGGAAAAGTTACCCATGTTGCCCTCGTTATTACGGATATATCTGATAGGTAAGCCCCCTTGGTTAAGAAGGGTTCGAAAGTATTCTGTCCGCTTTATGGAATGGATGAACGTGAATCCGTTTCTTTGCAATGCCATTCTGGCTGCCATATACAACTCTCCGGCTCGGCATATATCAAGACCTATCTCGACAGCGACATCCTCCTTTGACGGAATATTCCCGTTGTAGTCACGTCGCCACCATTCGGCATAACATATAGCCGCTTCCATTCCGAATTCATCAAGTTCATCGGAATGTTCGATGAGCGTAGACTTTAGTTGCCCATACTCGTCGTCGCTCACTTTGAGTTTCCATAGCGGTTTGTCTGGCAAAACCTTTTCCATCCCTCTGGAATGAAGTATGCCGGCCAATGCCGAGTGGTCTTTGATGGATGACATAATCGTTAAATTATTTATAACCCGTTCATTTCGAGGTCGGTAATGCTGCGGGATATGACGTAGGCGTACATGGTCACAAGGATATGTACTGCCTCACGCAATTCGGCATCCGGAATTTCCGGGGCGCTATGCGCTTCTTCGTTTCTCCAGCCGCGTACTTTATCCAGATAGTCGCGGAAGCGGAAGTAACGCGCATCTGTCGTATGCTTCAGGCGCTTTAAGGAGTCGTGACCGAAGATGCAATCTGAGAATGTGGTGCTGTCGGCTGAGCCTTCGCGTGTAGTCAACTCCCTGTTATTGATGAGGTAGTATAGCTTCTTCAGGAAAGGCTCGAATTTTCCGACAAGAGTGTTGAAATGGGCACGCCGGTCCAGCTCAGTCAAGTGTTCATTGCAAAGCAAATGGTTGAATGAGTTAATCAGCAGATCATTGGCTCCGTTCAGTCCCGGTTTGGCAGCTCTCTTCTGAATTACATTGATAAGATACTCTGCAACCTCATCGAGCCGACGGGATGTCTGCGCCAGTTCAACAAATTCTTCGCGTATTTCAGCCACAATCTTCTCGGCGAGGCGATGCAGATCAAGGTCGATGCTGCTTTGCTGGTTGTTGCGCAATGCCATGTCGAGAATGCCACGGATATATTCGCGTGCAAACGGCGTGTCGTTGATAAATTCCTCGTAAAGATCTATGCCCTTGCCACTCATATCGAGCACCAGGTCCTGAGCGCGTTCCGAGAACAGTTCGCGCAACACGCCATATGAATTACCGCTTCTGACTGCTTCGTTTATCTTCTCGTCGGTAAGCATCAGGTGGTTCAGCGGACGGAGCACGATGTCATGGTCATCCAAAAAACCTTTGTATGGCTCGTTCACGATGTCGAGAATCTCGCGCAGCGAGCGTTTCTCATCTTCCGCCGGGGCCTTTACATCTCCTATACGTGACGATTTCAATTCGGCGTCCTCCTCTTCGAGCGCTATGGTTCCCTCCATTATCATCTGGAGACGAAGTTTGTTGAGGTCAACGCGGTCGAGAATCTCCATCGGCAGAGTCTCGCGTGTGTATTGCAGACGGGGATAAAGGGCACGGAGGAAGATATACTCACGTTCTAAATCGGGGTCGCAGTATGTGAGTAGCTGAGCCATGAAACCATAACTGCGTATGTAGCGGTTCACAAGTTTACGATATTTGTCCTTATCATCATTGCTCAGCGGAGTCTCACGCTCCTTTACAATCGAATTGCAGAGTGATACGGCAGAGGCAACATCCTGCTTCATCATGTATTCAACCACGCGGTCACGTTCCGAATCATTGTAAAGTTTGAAAGCCTTGATGTCGTCGAGAAGGGTATAAAGACGCTGGGTATCTACCTCTCCTGTGAGAATGGTGGTCTGATAATATTTCTGGAATGCCTTCTGCACTGCATCGGCATCGTTGCGGAAGTCGATAACCATCGTGTCCTCTTTCTTCACGCCTCCCTTGTCATAGCAGCGGTTGAGGCGTGATAGGGTCTGTATGCACTGGATGCCGCCAAGTGTCTTATCCACAAACATGGTGTGGAGTAAAGGCTGGTCGAAACCGGTCTGGAACTTGTCGGCCACGATCAGTATGCGGTATTCCGGCGTGTCGAATGTCTCGCGGATTTTGTCGTCTTTGATACCCCAACCGTTCATCTTGTCCTCTGTGTATTTCGAGCCGTCGGGAAGTTCCACTTCTCCGGAGAATGCCACGAGGGTCTTGAACTCGCTCCCGTATTCCTCGGCAATCAGATTGTCGAAAATCTTCTTGTAGCGCACTGCCGAAGCCCGGCTGTCGCTCACGAACATTGCCTTCGCCCGTCCTCCGATTTTGTTGCGCGTATGCTGCATGAAGTAGCTGAGCGCAAGCCGCGCTTTCAGCGTCATGTTCTCCGGTTCGGTGTTGAGTTTCCGAAGAATCAGCGCCACCGATTTCTTCTCGCCGTAGAGTTCTTCCGGTTCTTTGGCCACACCTTCCGTAGTCATCGCCATTGTAGGATGCGCAGTGTTCTTCTCGATGTATTCAAACATCGTTCTGTAGGTGGTGTAGTTGCGGAGCACGTCGAGAATAAACTTCTCGTCGATGGCCTGCTTCATCGTATAATAGTCGTGCGCCACATATCCCTCGGGTGTTTTCTTTCCGAAGAGTGCGTATGTCTTGTCTTTCGGTGTTGCTGTGAAAGCGAAGTAACTGATATGGCTCATCTGCTGACGCTGTGTCTGCATATATGCCATGAGGGCATCCATTTGGTCTTCATAACCATCTGCATCCGCCTGTATCATCGCAGCCTGTATGTCGGCTTCGGTTGAGAGTGCCGCCACTATGTCTTTGGCGCTCTCGTTGCCGATTGCGGTGTGGGCCTCGTCGATTATCACGGCATAGTTGCGGTGCTTTTCGCGTTTCAGTTCACTGAGCGCATAACTGAATTTCTGAACAGTGCTGACGATTATTCTTCCACCTTCGTTGATTGCTTTGGCGAGTTTCTTGCTGCCACGGCGGATGTCCTTAACCACACCGGCCTCTGTGGCGAATGCGTTAACATCGTCCGCCATATTTGCATTCAGCACGATGCGGTCTGTAACCATGATGATGGAGTCGAACACCGGAGTCTGGTCGGGATTGACAAGGTTCACCAGCTGGTGTGCAAGCCAAGCCATCGACTTTGTCTTGCCGCTGCCTGCCGAGTGCTCGATCAGGTAATTGTGTCCCGGACCATCCTCTACGATCCATTTGATAAGATTGCGCACCACGCGCAACTGATGGTAGCGGGGAAAGTAGGTGACGCTCTTACCATCGCTTTGCACGTTCTTGATGAAGTGGTCGATTATGTTTAACAGGGAATCCGCCTGCCATATATCGCGCCATAGGTAACTTGTGGCGTAATCGCCCGGCACCAGCGGATTGACCGAATCCACATTGAAGGGCAGAAATGCCGTATCCTCGCCGTTGAGGAAGGTGGTCATGAAGGCATAGTTGTTGTCGATGACGAAATGCACCAACGCAGTGCGGAGCATCGGATTCTTCGGGTCGCGGTCGTGGCGGTATTGCCAGATTCCGTTGGTGTAGTTTTGGCCTGTGCCTTCGTTTTTCAGTTCGGCGGTGATAATAGGAAAACCGTTGAGCAATATGCAGAGGTCAAGTTCATTCCCTTTGTCGGCTTTGTCGAGGGAATAACGCATCTGGCGTACCACGGCGAAGCGGTTGGCGAGATAAAGCTGGTGCAAGGCGGAATCTACGCCGGCGAGTGTCGGTTTGGTCTGCATCAATTTGATGGGAATTCCCTGTATCTTCAAGCCCTTCCGCAGAATATCCACCAGCGAATGACCGTTGTCGAGTTTCGAGTTGTAGTCCTTGATTACAGCATCGAGAGCCGCGTCGCCCGACTTGAAGCGTTTGACAAGGCGGTTCCAGGTGTCGGTCTGGGCGTGGAGGAATTGCCAGAGCATATCCGGGTCAACCCGTCGCCTGATGTCGAAATCACCGGGAGTCCGCTTTACATATAGGGGAGAGGCTAAAAGTGCCACTTCGATATGTTCTTCAAATTTGGTTTCGTTGTCGATATTCATTTGTGCCTTAGGTTATAATTTTTATGACTCTGCCTTATCACTGCCAAAAATATCATCCATTATTTTCTTTATATCTTCTTCTGTGGCAAATCGGATCTCGTCTTTATTAATTTTTTTTACCCAATTCTTCATTGAGTCTTTCAATATAGGATTGCATAGATCTGTACGACTCCATAGAGTCCTTTACGATAGTTTGTAAACCCTTCGATAACTCCGAAAATTGTTCAATTAATTTAATACTGCGATCATTGCATTTTGAAAGGTGTTCAACCTTATCAGATATTGATGAAATCTTGTAAGTAATATCGTTTGTTAATGTTTGTGTGGTATTGAGCATTTGTTCAGCCTTAATTTTTGCATCGACGGCATCTCTCTTGGCTTTTTCAGTATCAAAAACAAGGTCTTTAAGATTGAGAGCATTATATAATTGCCATCCTACCAATATCGCAACTAAAGCACCTAATATGCCTACTATTATTCCAATATAGTCGAGACCGGTGCTGGCACTTCTGGGATATGTTACGCATATGGCAATAATACTAAGTACTATTGCTATCAAAGATAATGCAACCTGAATATAACTTAAGAACTTTTTCATTTGCTTTCGAGTTAGATAACTTTTCGTTTGCCGGTCACGACCTCCGAAATTATTGACTGACGCAGTTCTTTCAGCGTCTCTCGTTTCTTGGTGAGTTTTGCCTTCAATCCATCCATCTCGGCACACTTCTTGTCAAGGTAGTCGGCGATTGCCTGCTGCTCGGACAGTGGAGGTAGGGCTAATTTAAAAGACTTGATAGTATCTTGACTAATATTGGGCTGTCCACCACCATAAGCTGAATTAATTAACGTACGCTTTCCTGCCCTAAATACATAAAATGCAAAATCATTATCGATCTCATTACTGTAAGGTAGTACGCAACATGCTTGATTTGTAGCGGTTTCGATATTTAATTTCCCCAATTTTCCAATAGTAGCTCCATACATGGCTATAACAATGGATCCTTGGGGATAAATTTTTAATGCACTAAAATCATGTAGAGCAGCGGTTGTTATTTTCTTTGATGTGTCACTAATAGTCCCATCATTTAAGTCTCCGGTTTGAAGCCAATTGATACCATCCTCACAATAATATTTGTTACTACCAGACGTTGGCGTTGTGCCGCTACCAATACCATGAAATAATTGAGCCGTTTTCCTGATAGTCCAGTGCTCAGGGATGTCGCCGATCCAGTCGATGCCGGAGGGGCGGAGGGGAGTGTCGGGATTGAGACCACGGGTGACGACACGCGAAATCTCGCTCTGTTTCAATTCGTCAATCAACTCAATCTCTCGGTCAACCTTTGCAATCGCCGCATCAATCTCCCCACACTTCTCATCCAGCCATGCCGCTATCGCCTCCTGCTCAGCAAGAGGAGGTACTATGATGTCGGAGTTATTCATGTTTTCCATAGTTAAATGTTGCATTGCCGAACCATGCATGTCATTCAACTTTACTTTCGTGATGACATCAAGCAAATAGAAGGAATATTTTTTATCCATTTTACCTGATAAACCAACCTTCCATATATGGTAGTGAAAGATAACTTTTTCTTCATTCCATATGTATGGACCAATAGAAGCAGACCATGCATATAAAAGATCCCCTTTAGAACAGTATTTATTATCTTCCAACTCCATATCAGAATAGTACCAAGAGTCGTTTGTGAAAAAATTTCCAACTCTCAAAATCCGATATTTGCCCTCGGATAACAATTCTGGCTGAAGATAAGCTCTGCCATTTATAAGATTCATGCCGAATTTTAATCGTTGAATCTTCCAATGGCTCGGAATATCCCCGATCCAGTCGATGCCGGAGGGCTTATATGAATCGTATTGCTGTTTCATCGGGCTTCGGAAATTAGGGATTGGAGTGCGGATGTGGTGTCGGCTTCGAGTGCCATGAGGTCGGCAAGTATCTCGCTACTGTCGCGCAGGGGAGTGTAGCGGTAGAAAAGACGTGTCATGGGGAACTCACAGCCTACCTTGTCCTTACTCGGATCGCGCCATGCGTCGGGAACAAACGGCAGCACTTCGCGGGTTATATATTCGTCAATATTCTCCTTCATCGGTATGGTCTCGGTGTCGGTAAGTGCGGGGGCTATTACAAAGCCGCTCTCCGGTTTGCCGGGGGTAGCCCACACGGTCGGGGCCTCCGGGTCGGTGGTACCAAGCGAGCGCACAAGTTTTACAAAGCCCTGTGTAAGTTTCTTGCCGAAGTGCTCGCGCATTATCGCAAACATCTCTTCGTCGTTAATTTTCTCGTCGGGGAATGTGATGGTGGCAATATGTTCAAGTATCTCCTTATCGGCTTTCTTCACCTTATCTCCTTTGGCAGCTTCGGCGGCTTTCTTGGCAATGTCGGAATATGTCAGGCGCAGGGGACGATAGATTGTGACAGTGGTGTAGAGAAAATCCTCAATATCCATCAGTCGCGCCACCTTTATGTCATCGCTGTCAGGGAGTGTGGCGTCGGTGAAGTCGCCATATATACCCACAATCTCGTCTATAGCCTCATCGGGTATCTCATAGCGTTTCTTACCGAGACTGCGCTGGAGCAGACGGGCATAACGAGGATGGGTGGCGTCGACCATCAGAACTTTACCCTTGCGCCGGGCCGGTTTGTTGTTGTCGAGAATCCAGAGATAGGTGGATATGTCTGTTCCGTAGAAAAGATTTTTCGGCAATGCTATGATTGCATCGAGCAGGTCGCGATCCATGAGCATCTTGCGAATCTCGCTCCAGCCGCTGCCGGCAGCGCCGTTGAAAAGCGGTGAACCGTTCAGCACGATACCGATGCGGGAGCCGATCGGGTCCATCTTGCTTATCATGTGAAGCAGGAAGAGCAGGGAACCGTCGGAAGTGGAGGGCAAACCGACAGAGAAACGCCCGTCACTCTTGGCGGCATCCTCCTTGACCTTGCCTTCAATCTTCTTCCAGTCCACTCCGAAAGGAGGATTGGCAAGCATATAGCCGAAATGCTCGCCGGGAAACTGGTCGTTGGCGAGAGTATCGCCGAGGGCGATGTTTCGGTCTTTGTCGAGGTCTCCTTTTATAAGGAGGTCTGACTTGCAGATGGCGTAGGTCTTTTCGTTGAGTTCTTGACCGAAGAGATACACCTTCATTTCAGTGCGGTCAGTCATTGACTGAAGATAGCGTTTCCCTTCGGTCAGCATACCGCCGGTTCCGCAGCAGGGGTCGTAGATCTGGAAATGCTTTCCGAGTGTATTCACCTCGGCCTCGCGTCCGTGCATTACAAGTGACACCAACAACCGAACGACTTCACGCGGAGTATAGAACTGACCGGCCTTGGTGTTGGTGGTTTCCTTAGACTTACGGATGATAATCTCGAAAATTGTACCCATCATGGCGTTGTCGACGCTGTCGGGATGCAGGTCGGCATTGTTCACGAAACTCTCAGTTACCTGAAAGAGAAGGTCGTTGCGGTCGAGACGCGAGTAAATTCGGCTGATGTCACCGTTCTCGCCATCTTCCTGAGTAAATGCCAACAGAATATTCCGAACATTCTGGGTGAAACCGTCAAGATATGTCTTGAAATTGTCGGCAAGCATTTTGGGTTGGGTCAGCAGCTTGTTGAGCGACAGACCGGAGGTATTGAAGAAAGTCAGGCCATTGCGCCGCATCAGAGCCATCAGCATGACATCTTTCTTCTCGTCAGGAAATTCCTTGTATTGCTGATACAGTTCGTCGTACCGGTCCTGCAACACGCAATCCAGCCGCCGCAGAAGTGTGAACGGCAATATCACATTCTCCACTTCTGTATCGTCATAGACACCACGGATAATCTCCTTGATGTTCCAAATCATTCCTGCAAGTTCCTGTTCGGTCATATCTTGAAAGAGGTTTTAGTCGTTTATAATGCAAAGTTACTAAAAATATGTTCATTCTTCGTGAACCGAATCATAATTTTTTATCGACAGCTCTAATTTAGATTTAATTTTGTTCCGCAAATCGGCCGGAGACAAGACGCTCAGGCCTTCCCCGTAGGAGAGAATCAGTTGTTCAAGCTCAAAATTCGGGCGCACCTCAATCTCTATTTCATAGCTGTTTGCATCAGACTTCTTCAATTTTTGCGTTTCATGCAACGGCTTTGTTTGGATGTAAGGAAAGAGCGAAGGAGATACCCATAACTGTATTTTTTGTAGCTTATGATCAAGATGCTTCGTAACTCCTACAATATCTGAAAAATAATCGTCATTGAAGTCATATTCATTATTCTCGATATACGAAACCCCTGTAACGTCGTTGATATGTTCAATCCGGTCGAACGCAAGATGCGAGATTGAATCGTATCCGTGTTCCCTCCCTAAAAGAAACCACCGCTTGTTATACTCCTTAATATAATAGGGATGCAGAATTACTTCCTTGACTGCGTCTTGCCGGAAACTCTTGTAACCGATAGCCAGCACTTTCTTATTGCATATCGCCGAAAGAAGAGTGGAGAAGTATTCTTTACCCCTAAGATAGCGGCAATCATCGAATCCGACCACCTGTCTGCCATCGACATCAATGTTCAGAGATAGCTTGAAACGCTCTATAAAGGAGTGCATCCACTCCATCTGAGGGGTTCCTTCAAACCGAGAAAGTATTGCCATGCATTGGGAAAGCTGGGCAAGTTCATCATCATTGAACGGGAGCTTAAATATTGAGGACTCCGGATTTTCATAAGAATATGTCACGTTACGACCGACCTTCTTATCCACAATGCTAATTTCCGGATATGAATTGACGATGTGATCCATATCCTGTCTAATTGTATTCAATGCAGAGACAGTAGGAAATCCTTGAAGCTCCAATTCCTTATTCACCTCATCCATAAGATCTGAAGTGGAGTAACCGCCTCGTCTGAGGCAACGGTCGAGCACCTTATACCGGATATCTGAACTTTTCGTGTTTGGCATATCAATTGTTTTTCGATACGCAAAGGTAATATTTTTCTCCCAAAGGTGCAAATAGAGTGAGCCTATTCATTGTAATTTTGCAACACGAGGATAAAATCCCCCTCGTCAAAAGCAATGAAGAAAGTATTCTCGCTGATGTTGCTCCTTGCAACTCTCATGGTGTTTCTTCCGGCGTGCTCTGATGATAAGGACGAACCGGACGACATCAAGTCTCAAATCATCGGGACGTGGGATGCCACGTCGGTAAAGTTCAGTGATACGGACTGGGTTGACATCTCAAATTACCCCAGCATGGCACTTTCCATCACCTTTAATAAGGATGGAAGTTACTACGGTCGCGGCGCACTCGGTAACGGTGGCGGTACATACTCCGTTACAGGTAAAACCATCAAGACCTATATTGATGGCGAACTTTATGGCACATATTACGTCAAAAGCCTAAGCGGTAAAAATGCGGAGTTGTCACTTACGATGGGATCATCCAGCATGGAAATTCGTGCGGTGAAACGATAAAACCCAAAGGAATATGAAAAAGATCTTACTTGCCTTGTTCATGTCCGTCCTGATGCTTAGCGTCAGCACAACGGTATCGGCAGAAGAACCGACTCAAAGAGTCTATGCAGAGTTGCTTGGCACCGGAACCAACTTCTTAAACCTTAACAAGAATGTGAAGGTTTCAGTCGATCTGGGACAATTCCAGTCTGCAACGAAAGCATACACGCTTCTTGATGAGAATGGGAAGGACATCAAGTTCAACAGCATGGTCGCTGCCATGAACTACATGGGTGAACGCGGCTGGAAATTCATTCAGGCTTATGTAGTGACGGTAAGCAATCAGAATGTGCTCCACTGGCTTCTATATAAAGACATCACTGACCCTACTCAGATAAAGGAGGGTCTCAATGTCAAGAACATGGACTAACTTTAATAATCTCCAGATATGAAAAAGATTTTCTTCCTTCTTGCCATGATAATGGTTTCAGCAGGATGCTTCGCCCAAAGTAGCAAGGGCTATCATGGCTTCGCGGATCTCGGCTATACAATCGGTGTAGGCGATTACGACTTGGGCCGTTTTGAAATCAGCACCACACACGGCTATCAAGTAAACCCTTATTTCTTCGTAGGTGGCGGCGTTGGGTTTCACTTCATGCAGTCCTATAAGACCAAAGGCATGGACATCTCACTCGATGAACGCGACTCAAAGGTAAGCATACCTTTGTTCGCAGACTTTCGAGGCACGTTCACCAAACGCAAGTTCGCCCCTTTCGTTGACCTCAAACTTGGCTACTTTGTAACCAACAACGATGGTTTCTATGGAAACATATCAGCAGGTTGTCGAATGCTGACGAAAGGCTCCCAAGCGATCTCTCTGTCAATCGGCTATACATACGAGAAACTAGAGTTCGAGACATTCGACCGGTTCACCAGCTCAACCAGCATGAACTACACGCGCTCCCCCGTAAACTCGACTGCGAAGGCATCTCCATCAAACTTGGTTATGAGTTCTAAGTGTCACATTTGTCATAACATAAGTCCCTTGCCATGCCTAATTGGCAGGCAAGAGGCTTTGGCATGGCTTTTGTAATAATTCTTAGTATGGAAACAAAAGTAATTTCGCTTTTTGATACATATGATTTAAAGGCTCGATTTTTTCCTGCTTTTATCTTGGCCTGTGTCATAATATATCGTATTGCGGGATATGGGAGTATTCTATCCTATGAATCCTTTGTCAACTATTCTCAGACCCTCAGATTCATTTATGGATTCATTGGGCTATCTGTTGTTCTTTTATTCCTCTGGCCCATTTCAATGATAATTGCTAAACTCGGAGATTTGATGTCAAGGTTAATATATTTGAAGAATGGATTAGTGATAATGCCAACAACCGCCATGTTATTACCGAAACCTGCATCTCAGTTATCAAAAGAAGATAAAGACTTGAGGATTCGGATTAAACAGGATTACGACATGGACCTCCTTAGGAATCGAAAACATAACAAAGAAATAGTCGCTGAGATAGGATATGTTGTTAAACGCATAATAGAAAAAGTGCGAGATGAAAAAATGGTGACATTAAATCTTACAAATTATGGAGTAATGAGGAATTTACTTGCTGTGTTTGCCATTTTAGTCTTTTTCGAACTTTGTATGCTGTTCTGTTTAATATATGATGAGATAACAATTTCATCTTTTGTTCCGTTAGGAATGGCAATTTTAGCGTTTGTTATCGCCCTAATATTAATGCGGCATTACGGGAAAAGATATTCAGATGCAGTGTATACTGCGTTTCTAACTAAAACTAATTAATAATGACTCACAAAATTACTTTTTACCCTGTCGGTAATGGCGATTGCAATCTCATCAGCTTTAGCGATGGAGCTTCGATGATCGTAGATTGCAATTTCCGTCAGGAAGCAGAGGAAGAAGATTCTCCTTACTTTGATGTATGGAAGGAGCTAACCTCCGAGAAGTTAAATACCAAGTTTGGTTTGCCATTCGTAGATGCCTTTGTTCTAACCCATCCGGATCAAGACCATTGCCGAGGTTTTGCCGAAAAATTCTTTCTCAAAGATCCTCATAAGGATGCACCGTCTAAGTCGGAAAAAGATGACAAGCTCATTGTCATCGGTGAGCTATGGTATTCTCCACGTGTATTCTCAGAACACTCAAGAGAACTTTCTGATGATGCAAAGGCATTCAAAAAAGAAGCCGAACGTCGGATGAAGCTTTGGGAGAATAATGATGCCAACAAGAATAAGGATGGCAATCGTATAAGGATTATCGGTTATTTCGATGATGAAAAGATCAAGAATTTACCAGACTCCGTCAAAGCCTTTCCGGGAGATACAGTAAAATCTCTAAACGGATCAAGCCGCAAAGAATATCGTTTCTTCATTCATGCACCATTCAAAGATGATATTGAAGGGAATGATAGAAACTGTACCAGTATAGTATTCCAGATTAAATTTGATGTTGACAAGACATCCGATGTAGGAAAAGTTATTCTTGGCGGAGATGCTGAATGGAGAGTTTGGCGTAAGATTCAGGAAGCAACTGATGACGATACCAATTTGAAATGGAATATTTTCGAGGCTCCTCACCACTGCAGCTACACCTTCTTTTCGGATAGTCGCGATAATGAGCCGGAACAATCTGCGCTAAATTTTTTAGCATATAGGGAAGGCAACGGGTATATAGTGAGCAGTTCTAAGCTCATAAAGCCCAATACTGACAACCCTCCTTGTCAGAAGGCCAAGAATCGTTATCTGGATGCAATGGACGACAAAGAGGATGAGGACTATTTCAAGTGTACCACAACTAAAGATGACGAAGGTAATGAAGTGTATAACCCCGTAGTGTTTGAGATTGTGGCTGATGGAATAAAACCCGTTGTCAAAACAAAATCTGAAACCAAGGCGAACCGACATGCTACCACGCCTCACTATTATGGCTAAATTCTCAGATAGTTTACCGACCATTGAGGAGGCTACGGCCTTTTCAACAGTAATAAACATTATCAACCAGTTTCTTGACGAATCCTTCAAGAAACTGGTTGCTTTGCCAGATGGCAGAATAGGTTATGTCTGTTCTGTTATTACTGGAGCAGCTTCTAATTCTAATTTGAAATATCGTGAACCGATTATAATAGCAAGCCCAAGGAATTCCGATATAGAGTCTCCTGAGATGACTTTGAATGTTTACCCTGACAGGCTGGATTTCCCATTTACATATTTCCCTCATATAAACCCTAAGGAAGAGGGATTCCCTCGATCAATTTGTCTTGTTCGGGAAAACTTTAATGATTGGTATGCTGAGCATACATTTGAAGATTTTCTATGTCTCATAATCAAATGGTTTACTGATGCCAAAGACGGGAATCTTGTCAAAACCAAAGAGGGGGATCGCTGGGAGCCTTTTTACCTTGGTGAGCCAGATTTATATTATTTCCGATTTCCTATGTTTGACAATACTCTTCAAACGTACGACGACCCATTTCAATTGACATTTGAAATTGATTCTAAAACATTCAAAGGACCTCATGATTATAAATCTGATCCCGATAACGGAATTTTAGGATTGTTACTTTATAGGGGCGCCAGCCGTCCTCTTAAAACATGGATTTATGACAGACCCCTGACAGTAGGTCAACTCTTAAATTTAATAGAGACATACGAGGTTTGGAATACAGATTCTCTTATCAACAAAGTGAGAGAGTGTCGGGACAAGTACGAATATATATTTTTGCAAATTGGATTCTGTAGACCGATAAACATTATAGGAAAGACTAATAAGGTAGATTACATTTGCTTTAAGGCTTCCGTTGATGCTATTGTCGAAAGAAAATTTGATGATAAGATTCAGTTGGTCCAAATAATAGATTTGCCAACTCCACAATTTGCACGAGGCCTGAGCAATACATCAGAAGATGTCGGCTCCAAAGATATTGCTATCATTGGTTGTGGAGCTATAGGAAGTAAATTAGCATACCATCTTTTTAGAACTGGATTTGAGAAATTGACGCTTATAGATTCTGACCAGATGCTCCCACATAACTACTTAAGACATGGCTTATCAATGGGAGGATTTTTGGATAATAAAGCCAAGCTGCTTAAAGAGTTTCTCAAAATAATGCTACCAAAATTTGGGGGGCAAATCAAATCGGTTGAAGAGGATGTTATACCAAAAATCAACTCGAATAGTCTACATAACGATATAATAATCGATTGCACAGCATCTGCAATGCTTCTCCATGCTATGGATGATCATAGGCCAGATCTTTCCCAGTCGATAGTCCGATTTGCAATATCTGATGGTGGAAAGGTCGGGTTGGTATATTTTAACAGCACAAAAGGCGTGAGGCTTTCCGATTACTATATGTACCTTTTGCGTATATGCGTCACAAATTCAGAATATGAGGAGGATTTTTGTCAATGGTTCAAGACTGAATCCAGTTACACTTTAGATAAAGTCCGTATTGGCGAAGGATGTCATTCGAACACGATGGTTCTTGGAGATGATTTGATTTCTACCCATGCCGGAATTGCATCCAATTTGATTAGAAATCATAATTATAACAACCAGAATAACGAGATATATCTATCTTTCTTAGACTATGATTGGCCAGGTTCATGCCATACAGATAGAATTTCTTTACCTGATTTTAAACAATACGATGTAGACTCATCCGAGTGGAAAGTCCGGCTTCCCAAAGACTTGGAAGATTTAATAAGGGTTCAATCACGTCGAGCTGGCAAAAATGAAACTGGAGGCTATCTTATGGGCTGTTGGGATATTAAACGGAAAGTAGTATATATTCTACATACCTTCGTACCTACAGATATTCGAGGCACCCATTCAAAACTGACGTTAGGAACAGGAGGCTGGAAAAATGAGATCGATAGGGTACAAAAATTGACATCAGGCTCTCTCAGATATATAGGAGATTGGCACTCACATCCTAAAGGTTCAACAAAAATGTCAAATATTGACGTTGAATCATGTGCGACTACCTTATATTCAGAGATGGACAACAATCGGTTCCTCTGTTTAATTTGTAATAATGACCAGCTGTCTTTCAATATCATATCGTTAAATACTTGAGTTCAGTGATGATTGTCAGATAAAATTATGCGTCCGTTTGACTGCGATGCAGCTGTTGTCGTTACCCCTCAGGGAGCCGAGATTATTGTTTTAAAGATTATTAGAAGGTAATCTTAGTATATGAAACGCCCCGACAAGAGGGTGAGTCTTGTCAGGGCGTTGGGTGAGATTACCTCTTAGTAGAGGCGGATGCAGGTGACGTCGGCTTCTTTGACGATGGCCGGGTTGTCAGGCTTGTCTTTGGAGAAGGCGAAAGCGAGGTGCTGGATGCGATGCTTGGGGCAGAGCTTCATGAGGAAGTTGGTGAACTTTTTCAGCTCGGCGGCGAGCCATTCTACATCGTTGGTCGAGGTGACTCCGCCGAGCAGCAACACGTTGTCGGGGAGATGTGCAGCTCCGTTTGTGGCTGTTAGGATTACGAGCGATACAGCAAACGTTGCATCTTCGGATGTAAGAGTGGCTCCATTGGTGTAGTCCTGATAGCGCAGTTTGGCTACCGGTGTACCGTAATTGTCGGCGAGATATTTCTCGATGTCGGCGAAGGCTGCTCTGAGGCGAGGGTCGCTTACGGATGCGATGCCGGTGGGCGGCTCTGCCTCAAGTGGGCTGTTGGCTGCCGAGGTCGCCTTGCGGCCAAAGATGGTTTTTACACGGGAGAGAAGTTGGTTGAGGTTGTTTGCTACTTTCATTTTCTAGAATTTTTGTTGGTGTTTTGGGAATTGAGTTCGTTGATTTTTTCTTCGAGGCGTTGCTTTTGGTCGAGGGCGCGGGCAGTTTCCTGCACACGGTCTTCGTAGGCTTTCACCTCCGATTCGATATGCTTGACGCGCTCCGGGTCACGGAACCAGCTCTCGATGCTGTCGAGTCCTTCGGTCCCGACTCCGCCGTGCATCAGGATGTAGTGATACTTGATGTCGGAGATTCGGGCCTTCTCGATGCGTGATTCCTGCCATATCGTAGTTGCGCCAAAGAAGATGAACGTGAATACCGCGATGAACATGGCGAGATAGACCTGCCATGATTCCGGGGCGATACGGATTGTCTTTTCAATCTTCTGCACCGGCGGATTGGCGGTGAAGTCATCAATTCTATTGGTGATTTCGGTCTTCAGGTCGTTGACTTCGGTTGTCAGATTACTTCCTATTTCGCTGACCGTCTGCGTCTGGGTTTCGATGGATGTCTGCATCTCATCGACTTTCTCGGTGACGGCTGACGTTATGGTTGTACCCATATTGTTCAGGTCGTCGGCGGTGGCGCAGTTGAGCTGCGACTCCTTGATTTCGGTACAGGTACCGCTGATGTTGCTGAGGTCTTCAGCGATGTTCTGGAGAATGTTCTCCTGAGAATTTTCAAAATTTTCTTTCATGCTTTTTCGTTTTTGAAATTACAAACTTCTGCCTTTTTTTCTCTTTTGACGGCGTTTCATCTCGTTGATGAACGCCTCTTCTTCCGGGTCGTAGGCAGGTCCGACTTGGAAGATGCCGCCGATTGCGTTGCCGAGATTTTCGGCAATATCGGCTACGGCTTCTATGGCTTTGCCAATGGCGCCGGATTCCTGTTTGGGGTGGGATTGCATCTGTTTCGGAGCGGATGCCGCCGGTTGAGCCTGACTGTTTTTATTCCTTTCGAGTGCCTTGCAGATTATCTCGTAAGAACATCTGCCGTCGCGGTCAATCTGCGAAGCCTTGAACTTCCGGCCATCCTTCGTGTATGACAGTCCTTCGACTTCGGTCGAGTTCCGGCGGAATTTCTTTTTCACGGAGATGCCTTTCTGTGCCAGTTCGCGTTGGAAAGTAGTCCAGTCTTTGGCAGTCCGTTTGGCAGCCTGAACCGCGAGGTAGATCTCCTGACGGGTCTTCGAGCGTCCTTTAAGTCGCTCAGTTTTCACTTGGTCTTTGTTCAATCCGTAGGTCAGACCATACTTCTTTTTCATCTCGTCGCAGATTTCGTTGTTGCGGTAATACTCGAAACTGTCGCTTACGCATTTGCCGTCATTGTCCACTCGGTTATATACGATGTGGCAGTGCGGATGCTCCTTGTCGAGATGACGGGATATGATAAACTGGGTGTTTTTGATGCCCATTTTCTCCATATATTCCAGAGCGAGTTTCACCATAAATTCATCGCTCATGCGCTCCGCGTCTTTCGGAGAATAGGACAACGAGATATGTCCGCACCAATGCTGAACGCGGTAGTTGAGATGTCTCTGACACTCAAAACCGTCGATAATATCTTTCGGTGTGTCGGTCAGCAGTCCCTCGGAATAAAGCAGACGAGCCTCTTTGTTTTTCTCTTTCAGCGCGAGTGCATACTCCACGCAGCCGGAAAAACAGCTTCCTTTAGTTATGCCTCCAATCATACGACAGTCGTGTATAAAGAGTTTTTATTTCTTTGCTAAGACCTTTGAGAGACCACTCCACGAGCTTGAACCCCGCTTCGTTGGCCTTCTTCGCAAGCTGGTTCAGATTGTTCGCCATGCTCCCGATCTGACGCAGAATCGCCATGTCATCGGGTGTGGCTACTGCCGTAACCTTGGCGTTGAGCAGAGCGTGGCGCCAGAAGTCGGATAGCTTTCTGCCGGATTTTCGACAGTTCTCCTGCACGGTATGATACTGTTCTTCATTGAGCCGGACACTGACTACGTATGACTTGCCGGACTTCTCGGTTGCTCCCGGAGGAGCCTTCTTTCTTTTTGTGAAAGTCATTGTCTTGGAATTTTGGAATTTGACATTGTGACCATCGGGAACGGACTCCAGCCACCCGGTAACGGAGGATGCAAGGTCGGAAATGTTTACATTGCCACTACCTTGCTATCCTCCTATTCTAGACAGAATATCCGGATACCGGCGCTGCCGATGGCTTCGCCATTTTCACTGCCGAGGGGCAGTGGTCAGAACGATTTACTGATTAGAGTGAACCAGCCTTCATAGTTGGCAGCGTTATTGTCGAGGTGTTCATTGATGATGTGTTCGACAAAGTTGCTGACGCTGTAACCGGGACCGCCGAAGAATCGGGCAGTGCGCTCGACTCGGTCAAACGTGTCATTGCTGATGGCTACCTGATGCTTGTTGTCCTTGCCGAGTTTAATCGGGGCAAAGAAAGCGGTTCGGTAATCTTCAAGTTCGCTCTTGCGCTGCTTGGCGGTGGGACGGGTTGACTTGGGCTGAGCGGTTTCGCTCTGTCCTGCGATTGGCTGGACATTGGAGTTGACGTGATTTTCCACAGTTTCGGAAAGATTTGAGTTGTTGAAAATATCAGTCACTTCAGATGACTGAGGATTTGAGATTTTTGATTGTGCCATTTTATTCAGATTTCAGTGAGCTTTCGCTCGGTTTGTATTCTTCGATGCCTACGAGTTCCAGCTGTAGCGCGTCAACGAGTTGTCGCAATGCCGGATTTCGTTGCATCATTTGTTCAAGGATGCCGTGTGGAGTTTGCTCGGCTATCAGGAAGTCCGCAATGTCGAGACCTTGTTCACGCTGCTCATCGGTAGCCATCTGTTCAAGCGATTCAAACAGAGTTGCCTTTATTCCCGAATCATCGAATAGCGTCAGTTTCTTGCGCCAATCGTCGGTAGCGTTAAGGTCGGGCACAAGCATCACCTCTCTGCCTCGAAGTGCCTTGATTGCCTCGCGGTTGAGACAACTGCACTTGCCGCCTGTGGCGAGCCACAGATATTGCGGGAGGTAATGGGTTGCGAGTATTGCCGTCTTTTCACTCTCCACAATGGCAACCGGTTTGTCGCGGATGTATGGGAGCAGATGCTCACCGAAGAAACATTGGGTTAACTTGAAATCGGGCAATCTTAACACTGAGTGTACCCAGTTGATGTGGGGGAACGGTTCCTGCACACGATGTCCGGTCAATCGGTCATACAGCATAATCTTACCACCACGGACGTTACCGTCAGCCGAGATTTGCCAGAACACCGTGGCACCTTGCCAATGCTTCGATGTGCCTACGCGATACATTTCCATCAACCGCTGTGCTTCTTCACTTCCGATTATCGCCGCCACGAAAGCGAACAGATTGTTTCTGTCGTAGCCACGCATGGTGGCCGCTACCATTGCATCATCAATCCTGTTCATCGGAAGTAACTTTGTTAGTGGAGTAACAAGACAGCTTCTTATACCACCCTTGGCGTACACGACGGAAGAGAGTGTTGAGATTGCGGGTGAGGAACATCTTGAATGTATGGTCTTTCATCCCGAACCGCTCGGCTATACGGATACCGTCGGCGGTTGAAAATTCCTCGGTGAGATGCTCATACACGGTGCGGTGCAGTTCATTCAATTTCTCCTCGCTGATGCAGGTGAGTACGCTGAGCGCATTGCTTCGGAAATATTCAGCCAATTCTATCACTCCTGCCACGTCGTCATCTTCGATGTATGAGGGGCGCGGCTCTTTATCACTGACAGCCCAGCGAACCAATCGGAGTATAAGGCAGAACCGGAGCACATAGATTTCGAGTTTGCAGAAGAAGCTGACCACATTATCGCTCATCTCGTTGTCGCATAGTGCGGCATTCTCATGTTGCCATTCATAGAGTCTGCGCTTGGCATCCGCAGTGAACCGCATGACAGTGGGAATTGGCTCCTTTTCCTCGTTGACCACACACTCCACCGAAAGAAGTCGGTTGAGTATGCGCTCCCATTCACGGTCGAGATCGTCGCGCACTTCATCCTCGTTCCATCTCGGCTTGCCGTTGCTCTTGGTCATTGCAAAGAGTATGCGGTCAATAAACCCGTTGGCGGCTCTCTCACCGTTGGCAAGTTCGGTGAGCAGACGTTTTTGGATTGTTCCGACCACCGAGATGAACGGACGCTTGATGAAGATGGAGTTCTGGCAATTCTTGCGGTCCGACATTGTTGTGCTGCCGTTGAAAGCCGAAAGCCAGAATTGTTCTTCCGAGCCGGTGTTGTAGCGGGTGAAGTTCTTGAACCATGCCGACAGTTCATCAACCCAAAGGCATAATCCACGAGGATTATGGGAGTGGATGGCACTGAGACCCTCCTGCGTCACGTCCGACACCAGGTAGCGCAACCGTTTCGGCTCTTTCGGAAATTCTTCCAGTCCGGCACTGATGCGCTCCTTGCGGCTCATCGCTATAGCCTGCTGATATTCGCAATGCTTTTTCTGAAACTCCTGATTGTTTTTCCAGTCGGCATTGACCAGCGGGCGCATCACGAATGTAAGCGGATGTGATTTGCAATCTCCGGGGCGTCCGACAATCGCGATATACACGATTGCCGATTCTTGCCAGCTGCGTTTCACTTCTACGCGGTGGGTATTGCCGATTGCCACAGATATTGCGGCAATCATAGCCGATGCCGTGTAGTCAATCGGGAAACCGCATGTGGTGTTGAGTTCGAGGATGATCCGTTGCATCTTGGCGGGGAACACATGTACCGGGAAATCACTATCGGATGTCTTGATGTGATTCATCAGTGCGCTGATTACTGAGTCAGTGGTAATATTCTTTTCCATAGGCTCAGAAGTTATATCCACCACGGGGACGGCGTTTCATTCCGGCAGTTATGGCAGCCGCAGTTTCGGCGAGTGATGGAGCGACGGAATGTTTGCGTCCGCTTTCAATCCATGCGTACAGTTCATCCTCATAAAAATAGAGGAGTTTGCCGCGCTTGTAGCTCGGAATGGGGTCATTCGGAGCCTTGATGCCGCGGTAGAGACTCGAAAGTGACTTGCCTATTATCTGGCAAGCCTCTTTCGCATACACGAGTCTGCGCGAGGGCTTGGACTGTTTGGAGTGGCCGGTGAAGCCTGCCTTTTCAAGCAGTTCAAGCACTCGGTCGAGTTTCTCTGAGAGACCGCCTACCACGTGGGGCAGTTGGTCGAAGGTGATTGTTGGTGCTTCCATTTTAGTGCGGTTTTATATTGTTTACGGAAATAGAACCGCACTGATTGAAAGTGAGTTGTCGGTGAAATAAATAACCGCAATCACGTTCTAAAATAACCGTTTGGCAAGTGTTAATACTGTGATATTCAGAAGGTGTTTTGTGAAAATATTTGTATGGTGATTCGTAAAAACAGTAGGTGATTTCAAGGTTATTTTGAGCAATAACCTTTAATGGCTTTCATTGGTGTGGAAAGTTGAGTAAATTTGCGTTATAATTGAGATTCATTATGGTATATATCGAAACTGAAAGGCTTATTTTACGTTCGTGGAAACCGGAAGATTTACCATTGTTCATTGCTATGAATAAGGATGAACAGGTAATGCGCTATTTCCCGGCTATACTGAGTGATGGGGAAACTATGGCATTTTACAAACGGATACAGGATGAGTTCAATCAAAAGGGTTGGGGGCTTTATGCAGTGGAAATAAAGTCTACCGGAGAATTCATCGGATATGTCGGGCTTCATGGGATAGGCTTCGATGCAGTTTTTACTCCCGGAGTTGAGATAGGCTGGCGACTTGCAGCCGATTATCACAATAAGGGATATGCAACTGAGGCGGCAAGATCAGTTTTGAAATTGGCAAAAAAATCAGGAATTGAACGGTTGTTTTCTTTCACAGCCAAAATTAATGCTCCTTCAGAACGTGTGATGCAGAAGATTGGCATGGTAAAGGCTGGAGAGTTTAATCACCCGAAACTGTCAGATGCTTCACCGCTATGTGTTCATGTACTTTATGAGATTGAGTTATAGCAAAATAGGCGAATAGTCATGACTTTTGTCCCGACTATTCGCCTGTAATATACTTAGGATTTCCTTGTTATTTCCCGCTTTTCTTTTTTGCAGCCTCTAATTTGGCTTTAGCCTCTTCCTCCGCCAATCTTTTGGGTATAATGTCGAGGTTGATTGTCTTATAGCGTTTATAGTGTTCAAAGAGATAATTCATTTCTTTGGCTGACAGTAAAGGAATACGATCCTTCTTTGGATTCTTATCTGCAAGTTTTGCTATAATTGTTCCTATTTTTACGGTGTCAAAACTCTCTGCAAATACATTTTTGACGAATAGTGCAATTTCATTCCCCTTAAGATTCAGGAACTTGCCGACATTGTAACAAAGATGTTTGATGTCTTCTTTCGACAGGTGATTGCTTCGGAGCCGAACAGAAGCGAATTTAGCTATGGGATTTTTAGTCCATTTTTCAGCGTTCTTATGAAGTTTATCGAGTTCGTGAGACTCCATGAATTGTTTCATGGTATGTGTGATATATGCACATATAAACGACACCTGTTCAAGATTATATAATTCTTCGTGACGTTGCATCTCCTCAAACGCCTCATCACATTGTTGTTTTCTTGTGATTATTTCTTCATGCGTTTCTATGGTGTCTTTGTATTTCTCATAAAAATTGCATATTGGACCCATGTCTTCGAGATAATACACCGAACCGTCGGGAGTAACATAGACCTCTTGCTCTGTTTCCTCGATCAAAGTAGTTCCATCCGGATTGTTGTGGATCTCTTGAACTGATACTGATGAAAAGAAACCTACTTCTTCACCATATTCTCTCTTCTTTTTAACGCGTTTAATACCGTGGTCGTGGTCATATCGTTCTTCCGCAGTCATAGAGTCAAGATACTCCTTGTATGCCTCTTCAAGTTCGGCATCATAATCTCTTGAATCGTTATACGCTTTTTCAAGGATAATCTCTTCATCAGATAGACCAATACCCACATAGGCTTCCTCTCCGTCCGAGAAACGGATATGACGCATATCGTCTACAACTTCCAAGACCTCAAACGGTGCTTTGTCCGTTGATTTCTCAAAAGTTGCATTGCTCTCTTCAATGTCAGACACTTCTGAGTTGGTCTCGAAATATTGCGTCATTGTTACTGATGGTTCTTCAACTGAAACGTGCATTTTCTCACCGTTGGCAGTTTCAGCAATAGCCATAACTTCACGACGGCGAAAAAGAGTTGAAAGACGATTGAAAACATCTTCGACTGCCGACTGGAATCCGCAATATAGACCGATTGTGAGGACAAAGAAAACGGCAAAGAGAACATTGCCGGTAAATTCGTCAGTGCCGAAACGGGTTATGGCGGCATGACGACCAAGTAAAGCCATGATGCCGCAACCGGCAACCACGGCACTCCAGATAAAAATTTTGTCCCGGGTAGGGGGAGCGAGGCTCCTCAAGCGCTGGGGCGTTTCCTTCATAAATAAAACAGTGGGTTAAATATTCACGTCTTTATAGACAATTTAACCCACTGTTTTGTTCGTTCAGGTAAGGCCACAATTTAATCGTATTGAATGCGGAGATATTCCGCTATATCAATTTTTGCCTGGGCTATATCTGGATTTGAGAGTATAGGAATCAATGTATCAACCTCTTCAATGGGACGGTTCCACCATTGTAGACGCTCCAACAGGTCTATCATTTCATCGTCAAATCTGCGGCGTATGACTTTTGCCGGATTGCCCACGGCTATCGAATATTGAGGAATGTCGGAGGCAACCGTGGCATTTGTGCCGATTATGGCTCCGTCGCCAATATGCACGCCGGGCATGATTGTCACATTTTGCCCGATCCACACATCATTGCCGATGACTGTGTCACCTTTGAGCGGCAATTCATCCATTACCGGAGCAATCGCACCTCCCCAATCTCCTCCCATTATGTAGAAAGGATAGGTGGTGGCGCAATCCATCCGATGATTGGCGCCGTTCATAATAAAAGTAACTCCCTTAGCAATGGCGCAAAAGTTACCGATTATCAGCCTATCACCGATGAACTCATAGAAATGTGTAACGTGTTCCTCAAATCTGTCGGCTCCGTCTATATCATCGTAATATGTATAATCTCCGATAATGATTCTCGGATTCTTCACCACATTTTTTATGTAGCAAATGCTCGGAATCGCAGAATTTGGAAATGCTTTGTCTTTGTCAGGATATATTTTCATCATTATAGAAATCTTTGCGAAGAAGGATGTATTATATAGAGAGCTTCAAATTCGGCATAATGGCATCTATCATGGGCTGGGGAACTTCACATTCCCTTGCCAAGAGAGGCCAGCGTGAAGACACTTCGGCAATACGGTCAATTATTTCAGTAGCTTCCTTTATATTGTTGTGTCTCGCAAATTCCAAAAGGTCTTGGCGAGTGATGTCGTCAAACTTTCCGTTTATTGACATCTGGTGCTGTGCTGTCCATCCACCCTTCGGATTATAGGCAAATCCCATGTCGTATGCCGGCGAAAGAGTCCATTTCCCTTGTCTGTCCATAAGGAAGGATATGTTTTTTGTGTGGTCATCCTGATTGCGGATTACAACATTGAATACCATGCGACGATACATTTCCTGTGCCTGTGAGTATGGCAGTCTCAATGCTCTCATCACGTTGAACGCCTGCTCGTAAGAGTATGAACGGGGATTACGATAATCATAATGCGCTATACCACAGAGTGTCTGCATATGAATTTTCTCACCATTCCGGCGGTCAAAACGCTTGGTGAGAAAATGGGCGCGTCCATTCTCTTCTATCAGACTGCAATCCGACATTTCTATGCCGCATTCCTTTACAAGCCGATAGAAAGAGTATTCCAGTCGGCCGAAATTCTGAGTTTCCCTGAATCCGGCTTCAGCGGTTACACCGTCGAGTTTTATCAGATAATAGTCAAAGCCTTCCGGGGCTTCAATCTGTCCTGAACGAACTTCCCCGGTCGATGGATTGTAGGCTATGATGGCTTTCGCCCTCTGTCCTCCGGCAGAGGTACCAAGTCGCACTATCTCGGCTATTGCCGCCTTCTTGTCCTCTTCAAGATTAGCTCCAAATTCTTCCTTTTCCGACAGTGCTTCGCTTGCCACTTCAACAAGGGAATCAAGTTCTATTCTGACATCGGGACCATAGGGCGCATCCATGGCCGGTTCAAACTCCAACGCTCCCATACAGCGTTTCCCAAGAAAACATAACGTCTCCACAGCGTTCCCGCTGCTACGCCCGGTCAGCGCAAGCCAGCGGTCGAACAATGCTCGTCCGTAAGTATCGGGCAATGAATCTGCAAGCATACCGGGAAGTCCCTTGAACGTCTCACGACCTATGTCGGAGAATGAATACACCCTTCCCTGACGCACAGGCATCAGAAGCGGCGAGGGTTCAAGACCTTTGCCTATGAAGCTTTCGGCATACTCGAAATGTGCCAGCTGGCGGTTGCTGTCCCATCGGAATGTACCGACGGGTTGACCATACAGGTTTACTCTTGCTATATCTACCATTCTGATTCCTCGGTATTAGGTTGTGTGTTGGTCTTGTTATTGCCGCTTGCGCGTTTGCGCTGCTTCTTCTTGCTTGCTTCGACAAACTCGAAATATTCATTGGGACTCATCTCATCTTCCTTAATGAGTGACGAGAACACATCCAGTTCGCCAAGTATGCGAAGCACGCGCATCAGGGAATCGAAATAGCTTATATCGCCTTTCTCGATTCTCTTTAGTGTCGTCAATGAGACTTGCGCCTGTTCTGCGAGTGATGTCTGAGTGAAGTTCTGTCGGAGTCGCAGATGCCTTATTTTTTGTCCCAGCCGACGGCGGATTTCACTGTCAGGTAACATGTATATATTCTCTTCCATAGTCGTACTTGCGTCTATTAGGTTGCAAATATAGCAATAATAGCTCAAACTACGACTATTTTGTGCGATTTTTTTTGAGCCAGTCTGAAGATTATTGTCTATTTACAGGATGGTCAAAGATACCCTTCTGCCGAGACCCTCAAAGATTCGGAAGAGGGTGCTGAGCTGGACATCAGATTTGCCGTTTTCCAGACGAGAGATATAGGTTTTCTTAGTACCGATACGCTCAGCGAGCTGCTGTTGGGTCAGTCCGGCTTTGAGACGTTCTTCTTTGAGTGTCTCTGCCAGACAGAACGCCGCCGCATCAGCGTCGAACTGTTCCCGCTCCGAGGTGCCGGGCTTGCCATATTCTGCATCAAGAAGCTCGTCGAAAGTTGAGCAATGCATTATCTTGTCATCGTGATTAGAGGTATTGCTTTCCATCACACTATATGGTTAAAAGTTTGACGCCGAGAGCATCGGAAATCTTTGCTATCGTTCTCAGTGTGAAATTATGAGTGCCTCCAAGCCATCGAGATACTTCTGCTTCGGTCTTGCCCATCTTTTTTGCCAACTGTTTCTGACTGATATTCTTTTCACGAAGAATCATGTCAATCTTATCGGCCAAGGCAAACGACATGTCAAGTTCCATCTTGACATCGTTCTTAACGGTAGCAAGACATTCATCGAATAGTTGGGCTGTAGTTTTCATAACTCAAATGTTTTATCGGTTATTCCATTCAGGACTGTTTCTTCGACAATGATGGATCCTTCTTTCTCAGCTGCTTTTAATAGCGCATCAAATTTCTGAAGATCCATGACATAACCATTGAGTTCCTGATTCTCATTGTATGTCTTTGTTTGCTTAATACCTCCATTGCCAAGAATCAATATTTTATCCGAAATTCTCAGGCAATATAATCTCAGTTTGCCTGAGTCAATCGGGAGTGCGCATACTCTGTCTGCATATTTCCCCTCGGGACGGAAATATCGTTCCTGCACTCCATTTTCCAGAATTTTTTGCAGGGCATACAGAATCAGCTGATAGTCACGCTGGAGTTTGCCATTGTCCTTGAAGCGGTTAAGGAATTTTGCGAACTCCGACATATCACCATCCTCAAAGATGATGGTGTAGAGGCTTGCCGATTCGGAAGACCTCACAGGCTCTATTTTTACTTTCTTACTCATAATTCGTCTACAAAGATATAACAAAATTTCGAGAGTGTTAGCTTATATGCTAATTATTTTATTTCAGGATAATTGAATTTTAGCGGCATCGCGTAGCTTTCAGCGTACACAGGTTATGATGATTCAACACAAATCGGTGTTTTTGTGGCGTTTTAATCGGTGTTTTTGCGGCATTTCAATCGGTGTTTTTGTGGTGTTTTGATCGGTGTTTTTGCGGTGCCTGCTTTGAGCTTTAACCTTATCAATCATTTGAGGGTGATTGAGTTGGCGGCATCACGCTTCTTCTGGCTGATGACCTCTGCATATATCTGAGTCGTGGCGACGTTTTTATGCGTTAGCATCTTGCTGACGGTGTAGATATCTGTACCGTTGGTAATCAGAAGTGTAGCGTAGGTGTGGCGAAGACCGTGGAAGGTAAATTTCTTCTTGATACCGGCATCTTTTAGCCATTTCTTGAACGGTTCGCGGGTATGGGCACGGCTCAGTCCTTTGAATACCATGCCTCGACCTTGTTCACCACAGTACGACAAGGCTTCATCGCTCAATGGCAGTGTTGCCTGCGTCTTAGTTTTCTGGGTACGGATGCGCATACAGTAGCCGCCATCGGGTGACAACTCAATATTCTCCCAACGGAGCTGGAGAATATCGCTGATGCGAAGTCCTGTCATACAGGCGAAGAGTGATGCACGTTTTAGTACATCGACTTTGCATGGCGTGGCAGCCAGTTTCTTAACCTCCTCGATTTCGAGATAGTTGATTTTCGGTTCCTCCCAGTCAATGCGGTCAAGGTAGTCATTGACGTTCTCACGGAGCCAGCCTTCCTTATATGCCAACTTCAACAGAGCGCGGAAGGTTGACCAGTATCCGGCGGCAGAGTTGCGTGAGATTATGTTGCCCGTTTGTTTCACCCCGATTCTGAGAATGTAGGTGCGAAAGTCGTTACACAGTCCGATAGTCACGTCTTTCATCAGACATCTGCCATTACAGAAGTCCTTGAAGTGTTTATAGACGATTTCCCATTTCTGATATTTCTCTTTGGTCTTGCTCTCGAAGTATTCAAGAAAGTCCGCTTGTTTCTTGGTGCGGTCAAGGAAGCCAAACTCCTCATTGATGATTGCCAGTTCGCGGGTGGCACGGATGCCACGGGCTTTGAGCATGATTTCCTCGTTGTAATCAAGCTCGAACTTGTCTTTTGGATTACCGATGAGATACAGACCGAGAAACTCCCGGCGCGACATCTTCTTGATGTGCGGATTCCAGATGGGTGGGTAGTAGTCGAGATAGAGCGACAGTTTGCCGCTGCGGAGTTTTTCTTTTCGGAGGGTCACTTTGGTGATTGTTGCTGATTCCATATTATGCTGTTTTAGATTTATAATGTGTTAGGGAAAGAGGTGGTTGCCCGGTGAGAAAAATCACCGGATTATAACTCAATCTTTGGGTTGAATAACTCGGCTAACTCTTTGGCGTTCAGTTTGACATGCTTACCACAGCGGAGCTTGGTTATCTTGTATCTTTTGACGTAGTGATACAGCTGGTCACGGGTCAATAAGTATTTCTCCATGGCATCAGCCACCGAAATAAACTCTACATCCTCGGCTGACTTAGCACCCTTGGCCACATCGAAGTGATATTTGGAATAGTAGACCTTTGAACCCTCTTTGCGCTTTGGTATACCGATTTTCGACACCAGAGAATATATCGCAGAGAGAGTCATACCATACTTTGACTGAATATCCTCGACCGAATACCACTCCGTAATTTCCGGATTCTCCTTTCTCGCAGAGAAAAGCCGGTCGATATGGCTCTTGCTGAAATATGCCTTACCACGAAGAATGGTCTTAGGCACATTGTTCTCGGCAACGACCTTGTATATCCACGAATCCTTGACCCCGAACTTCTCACGAATTTCTGCGCGAGTATAAAACTCACTTATCGTTTTCTTTTCATTGGTTTCCCTTTTTGTATATGGGGAACCATCAAGCATTTTGTCTATACTCTCACGTTTGATAAGTGTCAAACGAGAACTGAGTTTGGCCGCAACAAGATTACCGCGATAAATCAGTTTATAAATACCCTGCCGAGTCATACCCAGCACTTGCGCTGTTTCCGCGACTGTCAGATAATCTTTCTCCTTAATAGCAGATGTCGTCGCTGGCACAGTTGAGTTTGCGAGTTGAATCTTCTGCTGTCTCATTCGCTCCTTATAGGAGTGCTCCGCACATCGCTTCGAGCAGAAGCGAGTGACGGTAGTCTGAGCGGTGAATTGTTTGCCACACCACTCGCAAATTTTCTCAATTCTAATGTTGCTACTCATTTCATTTGTGGAGATTTCTCCGTTGTTTGTAAATGTTCGTAAACCATTGACAACCATTGTCAACTTTCTCCACCACCTTGCTGACGCTTGTGGTGAAATGAGTCGCTGTCGTACAAAATCCGTACAAAATAGTGCATAAAAACGCCTAGCACTGACAGTTATCAGCATTAGGCGTTCTTGTAAGATTTAAGTTTTATCGTTCAGTAATAGTCAATTACTATCAATTTAACGCATTGATAATCAACCATTACTTGCCGATGCAGAATTGGGAGAAGATGGTGTTGAGGATTTCGGTGGAGGGGATTGTGCCTGTTATTGTGGAGAGGTGGGAAATGGTTTCGCGTAGATGTTCGGCTATGAGGAAGCTTTCAAGTCCGTTGTTGAGCCCATTTATTAGAGGTCGGATTGATTCAATGGCTTGACCAAGAGCTTCAGCCTGGCGCAGATTGGTGATTATGATGTCGTTTTGATCGGTGGTGTCTTTATTTTTTGCAATCTTTGTCAGCTCATGTTTCAGGTCGGATATCCCTGTGCCATGTTTTGCGGATATGGGTATCACATTTTCAATGGATATCTTGTCTGTATTGATTGCTTGTTTCGTTTTGGATGATGAGTCAAGCAGGTCGACCTTATTTAGTACAACTATTATGCTTGGTGATATTCCTGTGTCGGACAATAATTCCTCCGGAAGGTGGTTTCTAAGAGCGGTCATATCAAGGCTGTCATCCGGAACGGTCGTTGCATCGATGATAAGGAGCGCTATGACAGATCTGCTGATGGCTTTACGTGAACGGCTGATGCCTATCTGTTCAATAGGGTCGGATGTGTCGCGTAGTCCTGCGGTATCGATGAAACGGAAAAGGTAATCACCGATTTCAAGAGTCTCTTCGATTGTGTCGCGTGTAGTGCCATGTATGTCGCTTACTATTGCTCGTTCATCATCAAGGAGAGTGTTGAGTAGTGATGATTTTCCGGCATTTGTCGCTCCGATTATTGCTACAGGGATTCCTTCCTTTATGGCATTGCCTCCTTGGAATGAGTTGTGTAGGCGTTGGAGTTCATTATGGATATCGGTAGCTATCTGGAGCAATCGGTTACGGTCGGCAAACTCTACGTCCTCCTCCGAAAAGTCAAGTTCAAGTTCGAGAAGAGCAGATAGCTGTATCAATTGCTCACGTAGTGTGGAGAGTTTTTTCGAGATGCTTCCTTTCATCTGGCTCATGGCTATACGATGAGCGGCACGTGACGACGAGGCTATGACATCAGCCACACCTTCGGCTTGCGACAGGTCCATGCGTCCATTCATCACAGCACGTCGGGTGTATTCTCCTGGTTGTGCCATTCTGCATCCTGAACGTATGAGAAGTGCGATTGTCTCACGCTGTATCCATCGTGAGCCGTGTACAGAAATTTCAACGATGTCCTCTCCTGTATATGAATTGGGCCTGCGAAATACGGTGGCCACACATTGGTCAAGAGGTTCGTCGGATCTTTCTTTGTCGATTATTTCTCCAAGATGTGCTGTATGGCTCTTTGCGGAGGAGAGCGGTGCTCCCTTCCACAAAGAGTCAACTATACTGACCGCTTCCGGTCCGCTCACGCGAATCACGGCTATACCTCCCGTGCCTCCAGGCGTGGATATCGCACAGATGGTATCTTCAGCAAGGTAGAGGTCCATCATTACTTTTTAAGAGTGCTCCATTGGTGAAAATTACATTGGCTCTCAATCTGTTCCTCAACATCGTCGGGGAGCGTTGAGAAGAAATCATGACCGGTAAGTTTCTCTACCTCGTCAATGGATACAGCACAGTTCTGCATTCCTCCGACCACAGTGCCGTTCGGCATTATGAAACCTATGCCGCGTGCCGGAGTAGAGTAGGGGGCTATGATTACTTTGAAGAACCTGCGCGGCACCCATACTTTGGAGTCTCCTATATATTCCAATGGGGTCTCATCCATAATAGGACCGCATACAATATAGATTTTTCCATCTATTTGAGCCCATGTACGGCATTTCTCCTCAAGTGATTTCCAGGAACCGTTGTTGAGAGAATGTAACTGCGGGCACATGTTGGCGAATGAAAAGCATTCGTCCATTGCTTTCTGGCTCCATTTCATGTCACCTGCCGGAGCCATGTGACCACGGTCATATCCCGATCCACGGTAGTCATAGTCGTAAGCGCAACCTTTGATTTCGGGATCTACAAAAAATTCATCTCCGCGTGGCACCGTCCCATTGGTCTTTTCCTCAGTAAGTTCCCATGACACCCAGTTGGGGATATGACAGTCGGCATTGAACGAAACATCCATTCCTGTGTAGCTCTTTAGCTGAGAGGGTACGTCCGGATTGGTGACGACTTTCATAAGGTTGCCATACTCTCCAGGTACTTGCTGCATTTCCGGTTCCGGATTGTTGCAGCAAGTGAGAGTATTGGCTACCCAGAAACAACCGAGTAATACAAAGGTCAGAATGAGGGAAGAGAGTGATTTACGAGATGATTTCCTGCGGCTTGATTTTCTGTATTTGTATGACATGTCAGGTGTTGTAATTATGTGGTTAAATAGTTAATAAATTGGTTTCTGATAAGTGAGTTATTCGGAGAGTTGAAGAATAGTGTTGAGTAGTGTTTCTCCAAGTCCGATGGTATATCCCTGTTGTACAGCCACGACACGATTGAAAGTATCGGCGATAATAAATATCGGCAGATCTGAAGTAGTCAGATTAAGCCCATCTTTCAGAGCTTTCGCTATCTTACCATCCGGATCTGAGCCCCATTTGATTGTTGATGGCAGTGACTTGTAGAGTGAGGAATCAAAACGGCTGGCACTCTCTTCAGGCAGAAGCAGTACAATGCTTTTCCCCCATTTCTCAAATTCATCTTTTATTGCCGATATGTCATTGAGGGCGTGAGCCGATGGCTCGTGGCTTGGAGCTATCAGTCCGAGTACATAATACCCGCGTCCTGTGGTGGAAAGTATGCTGCGAAGTTCGCCCGACGGATCTTTATAGCGTGTTTCAGCGTCAAAGTTGCCTATTACTTCTACTCCGTTTGTCGCATGACGCACAGTAAGAGGGACGTTTGCTATGGCGGATTCCTGGACTGTAAAGATACGTATCTTGGCGAGCACGCTTCCGTCAGCCATGCGCCTTCCTGTCACCATCATATATTGTCCGGCATCCACTTCGATGGGCTCGGAAGCTATTTGTGACACAGGAAGAAGTTCTCCCAATTCAAGTGTCGACGGGATGCCGTCAGAGATCTTTGCGATGGTGAATTGTGGATAGTATTTCGGCTCAAGCCCTCCGTCGTGGGTATAGCTGATATTGATTCTGCCCTTAGGATTATTTGGCGTGACAACTTTTCCGAAAAGGTCTACATCAATCCATTTCCCTGAATTGTCGGCGTATTGTGTTTTGCAAGTCACAGGATCGAGTCTCGCCGGAATGCCGAAACTGCGAGCTCCGCTTACAAAGAATATTGCCGCGGAGTGGGTGTCAGCTTTTCTCCCTTTCAGTACTCCTTCAGGATGCATGCTGAATCCGAGAGGATTCCATGAAGTGTCAATGGTTATATTGTCTGATACCCATTTGCTCCATTTATCCGGGTTGGCACGGAAGCTGTTGCGTTCAGTTTCTGAGAATGCATTGCGGAAAACATGTTTATATGGAGTGAGCTGCTCCAGCCATACACGTGGGTTAAGTATGCTCTGTTTGAAATGCCAGCTGTTCACGTCAGGAGTCGCAACATGATCGCGCAATGTCTCTGCATTTATGTCATTGAGGTCTTTTACCGCTATGACGCTAAGAAGGTCGATCGCCTTATTGCGGTCCGTTTCCGGGACTTCGTTCAGGAACGATTCTATCACGCGCCAGTTGCCTCTTGCATCGGTCATTATATCTTTCACCTTTTCGGAGTCAAGACCAAGTTTTTTGGCAAGAACTTCTGACTGTTCCGGGGTATAGAACGTATTCATATATGCGATACGTATTGAGTCCTCCTGAGCCTTGCGCATGTCATTCATGGCAGTTTGTTCCTTTGTGACCGGAGGCATGGATGCTCTTACCGGAGGAGGCACGATGTCAAAATCAAATTCGGCCACACTTTCCGGAGAGTACTCAAGGGTGACAGTAGCGGGAGCTGATGCCGAAGCTTTGGATATTCCGAAACGGTCTCCGTCATATGCCCATATGATCATATCCCCTTTGCCGGCAACTATTGATGCTTTGCCATTGGCGTCAGCCTCCTTTGTGCACACAGGGAAGAATTCGGCATAATTGTAGATACAGAAACGTACTTTTGCTCCGGGTACCGGTGAACCGTTCTTGTCCTTCACAGTAACATTGATGGTGCTTGTCGGGGCGTAATTGCTTGTTACGTTTATGTCGGTATAAGCAGCGTTTGTGAGCAACACTTCTTCAGGACCGTCATAACGCCCTATGACTCTGGTATTCATCATCATGCCGCGTGATGCGGGTGCATTGAACCAGGCAAGATTAAGTACTGGCTCAGGCTCGCAGGCTCCCAGAAAGTACCATTTCCCATTAGCCCATGCCTCTACCCAGGCGTGATTGTCGTCAGTGTGTGCCCATCGCGGAGTATATATCTGACGAGCAGGAATGCCGACTGAGCGTAACGCTGCGACTCCGAATGTGCTTTCCTCTCCGCATCGGCCCAAGGCGGAGCGTATTGTCGCGCTTGGCGAGTTGGTGCGTCCGTCTGAAGGTCTATAAGTCGCTTTTTCGTGACACCAGTGATTCACCTCCAATATGGCGTCTTCCATTGACATTCCCTTTATGCGATCTTTAAGTTCGGCATAGAGATAGTCGCGTGAGTCGTCAAGATTCTCGTTGTTAACACGTGGGGAAAGCACAAAATGCCGGAACTCACGGTCGGGGACATCCTTGCCCCACGGCATCTCCTCGGATGCTCGTATGGCTCCTCGGATGTTTTGGAGGTAATATTGCGGAGTCCGGTCCATTATGTCAGGTAGTGTCATATAGGCATACATAAAGCGCAGTCCCTCTTTTTCGAGGGCTGTGACTGTATCGCTCTCCAGCAGGGCCTTTAGCTGAGAAGGCATGGATGATTTGTAACGCTTCTCGAAATCGTTTCTTGATAATGGTGTCTCTATCCTGTCTACTGCAAACATGGATGCTGTTGTGGCGAACAGTAGCATAGCGGATGAGAATATACGGCATATGTGTCGCATCAGTGTATGGTATTATATTCGGTGATTATGTCTTTAAGGTTGCGCACTATTGTGGCGGATGTGGTGAGACGTGAGAACTCGTCGGCATCAGGTGTGCCCATCTTCACGCTTTCACGACGGAATTTTACCGGGGAGGTGACTTTGGTTCGTGCTGATGCATGCAGATCGTCCGCTGCTGCCGCCTTAAGTATGGCTGGGGCTGTTGCTGGTGACACTCCGGCTCCTGCCATAATCCTTATGCGGCCTTCTGCACGCTCACGCAGATGCATGAGGGTAGGGATGCCGTCAAGAGCAGTAGGTGCCATTCCCGAAGTGAGCAGGCGGTCGCATCCGAGTGAGATGATATCTTCGAGAGCCTCGTCGGGGTCTTCTGCCATATCGAATGCACGATGGAAAGTGATGCTCATGTTGTCGGCTTCATCCACAAGTCTTTTACAGGTCTCCATGTCAATATCACCTCCTGGAGTGAGTGCCCCTATTACCACACCGTCAACTCCGAGACTCCGGCACATGGCGATGTCGGAGCGCATGCATTCCACCTCATCGGGGGTATATATGAAATCGCCTCCTCGCGGACGTATGAGCACGTGCACCCTGATGCCTCGTATATTTTTTGCGGCGGCTATGAATCCTAATGACGGAGTGACGCCACCTTCACCGAGTGCGCTGCATAGTTCTACGCGATCGGCTCCTCCGGCAACGGCTGCTTTTACGCTGTCGATATCTCCGGCGCAGATTTCAAGAGTGATTTGTTTCATTTTACCGTTTATGTAAATGTGTTACCCGGTTGTTATATCACTTTTTTATAGTCACTTCTATGATATGGTCAGGCACATCGGGAGTGGCGTCCATTCGGAGGATGGTACCGTCTTTGGATTTTTTTGTCTCCACAGGAGTGCGGGATGCGAAGGTCTCCGCTTTTTTTACTTTCAGGTCAGACGGAATAATGATCTCGGTGGTGCCTGGCTTTATGACATGAAGGAAGAGCCTGTCGCCGTTGCGGGTAGCGGTGCCCCACGACTGTTCGGCAAATGGGCTGCCTTCAGTCCCATAGATGGTTTCGCCGTTGACACTCAGCCATTCTCCCATATCCTTAAGTCGATCAAGAGCTGTTGCTGGAAGTTCGCCGTTAGGCTGCGGACCGATATTGAGTAGCAGATTGGCTCCGAGTCCGGCTGTCTTTACAAGGAAACGGATCAGTTCGGTAGTGCTTTTATAATTTGTGTCGATTACTTTGTAGCCCCACATGCCGTTCATGGTCTGGCATGTCTCAAGCGGAAGCCGGCTTATTTCCTGTCCGGACAGACCTGCTGTATTCTCTCCTGGAGCATCTCTCTCGAATATCTGTATATCTTCACCTTCGAATGGGGTGATATGATGGTTGTTTCCTACAAGGCATGCCGGTTGCAGGCGATGTATCATCTCGTACTGAGGTCCGAGTTGCCAGTCGAAAGGCACTGTGTCCTGATCGTGGTCCCATACTCCGTCAAACCATATGGCACGTATAGGTCCGTAATTTGTAAGAAGCTCTGTGAGCTGGGCATTCATGAACTTGTAGTAATTGTCCCAGTCGGAGTAAGTTGAGTCGCGTCCGGTGCTGAGCCCGGTGCGCCCACGCGGATAGTCGGGGCGAGTCCAGTCGATGTGAGAGTAGTAGAGATGAAGTTTGAGGTCCTCTTTCTGGCAAGCCTCTGACAGCTCCTTTACGATATCACGTTTGAAAGGGGTGGACTTTACTATATTATAGTCGCTTTGCTTTGTGTCCCACATGGAGAATCCGTCGTGGTGCCGTGATGTGAAGCAGATATATTTTGCTCCCGAACCTTTGATGGCGCGGGCCCATTCTTCGGCATTGAAGTCAATAGGGTAGAACCCTTTGGCGGCTTTGGCGTATTCGTCGGCCTTTACGCCGTAGTTGAGATACCATTCCCCTTGACCGAACATGCTGTATATGCCCCAGTGGATGAATATGCCGAAGCGGTCGGCCGAAAATTCTTTTTGAGAACGCTTTACCTCTTCGGACGGTATGTATTTGTCGGCGGCATATGCCGTAGTGGCTGATAATGCCAATGCGGCAAGAGCTGAGAATAAAATTTTTTTCATTTGGATATACTACTGGTGCGATAAAAATCGCGTTAGTTTAAAAATCATCAAATAAAGAGAGTTCTTTGACATTTTGGTCTGAATTGGTTGATGGGTCTTGTTTGGTCATAAGCCATCGCAGGTCGACACGCTCCAAGGCAGAGATTCTGATCAAGGTCGCCACCTCGGTAATAGAATAGCAGCTGTTATAATTGGCTTTTATTCTTGCTACCGTCAGATAGGCTATGATGGCAGTCCAAATGTGGACTTTAACGGCATTTTCGGAGAATCCCCAAAGATTCTTGACGACGATGTTCTGCTTAATCCACTTGAAGAAAACCTCTATATCCCAACGGTGACGATAAAGATTGGTGATTTCCAATGCGCTGACTTCAAAGTTATTGGATATGAAATCAACAATGGCATCATTGTCCATGTCATATACTCTTACGAATCTCATATCCTCAGGATAGAGCTTGCAGGACTTGTATCCGGTGACACGAATCCGAGAGTCTTCTATGATACTTGGGGTCGTATCGGGGATAGCCAACTGCTCTATGGTTGTGAACTTCATGTTCTCTTTTGGGCGTGACACCCAGAATGCCTGCGACTGATGGAATTTGAACAGTGCCTTGAAGTCAACATACGCCTTGTCCATTACATAAAAAGCGAATGGTTCCGGTGTGAGCATGTCGAGTTCGTTACTGTCATGCCATTTACCATCAGTGATATGGATGTTGGTGGGTATACTTCCTCGTAAATCAAGCAAAGTATGCATTTTAACTGCCCCCTTGCTGTATTTGCCCAACGCCCACGCTGCGAGTTTTATGCTTGTGGATATGGTCGTGGAGTCCAACGCATAAATTACGTTGTCTATGGTTATCTCTGAGAGTTGAACCTTTGAATACATTGGTCTAACCAATCCGATAAGATAAAACCCAAGTCCCTCAAAAATACGATAATCCCTGCTTTCGTTTGCGCGAGACAATGATGTATGGTTCACTGTGTTGCGAAAACCGAGGTGATATAGGATTTTCGAGTGGGCTTCCAAACATAGACAAATGTCTCTAAGTGAATCACACCCTGTCAATTGACCAAAGAGCAGATGAAGGAGGTGGTTGTAACTGGTGAGATTCTTTACATGCCAATCGCCTTTATATTGCTTTACCAGCTTATCGAACCAGTAGCGCGGTATAAACTCGATGACTTGGGAGAACACGAACTTTCCTTGATTCATAATCTTGATGCTTCTGAACAACAAGACTAATAAACCAAATTCAAATCAAAAAATCAATGTACTCTTGTATTTGACTAAATACTAATATATTAATCACAGTGGTTGGATTTTTATCGCACCACTACTAATTTGGATATAAGAGATAAGATTTGTTATTGTCTCGGATTAAGGCACTGTTGTGGTGTTAGGTGTGCGGTCTTCACCATGCTGCCGCTGCTGCACCGAGCACTGCCGCATCATTGTGTGGAAGCTGTGATGTGGTGATCTCAACCTGGTCTTTATATATGTAAAGTATATGCTTTGCGAGAGATTCTCGTATGGGGTTTATCAGATGGTCGCCTGCTTTGGTTACACCTCCGAAGAACACTATTGCCTGAGGGGATGAATAGGCACAGAAATTGGCGCAAGCTTCTCCGAGAATCTCACCTGTATATTTGAGCACACGTATGGCAAGCTGATCACCGTTGGCGGCCGCATTGCCTATATCTGCCGAGCATAGGTCCTTTGGAGGGATTTCACTCAGTACGGATTTCATGTCGGGGAATTCTGCGATCATTTCGATGGCAGTATGCACTATCCCTCTGGCGGATGCATAAGTCTCAAGGCATCCTTTGCGCCCGCAGCTGCATTGGCGTCCTCCGGGACGTATGATGGTGTGACCAAGTTCTCCAGCGAGTCCGCGGTGTCCGTGCACGAGATGTCCGTCACTGACAATGCCGCTCCCGATTCCGGTTCCGAGAGTAAGGATTATGAAGTCTGACAGACCTCTTCCTGCACCGTATATCTGTTCGCCTATAGCTGCCGCGTTAGCGTCGTTGGTGGCTGATACAGGGAGTCCGGTGGCACTTTCCATCATCTCTTTGAGCGGGATGGGTGATGGCCATGGAAGATCTACAGCTCCCTCGATCACTCCAGTATTGTGATTTACTGCCGGTGCTCCGATGCCTATGCCTTCGATCTGTCCTTCCAGGCCGTTGGCTGAAATCTGTTCAGTGACAGCTTTGGCGAGTGATGAGATATAGTCGGACAATTCAGGATATTCGCCTGTCATTATCTTGTCGCAGGCTACGATGTGTCCGTCTGTATCCACGATGCCGAATACGGTGTGGGTGCCGCCTATATCTATGCCCACTACGTAACGTTTTGCCATTGTTGTGAAATGAAGATTGGTAAATAACCCTCAAATTTAACAAAACTGAATGAACTAACCAAATTCGGGACGAATTCTTGTTGTTTTGTGCAATTATGTTTTAAAACACATGGCAAAAGTGATAGATTGTAGAAAAATATCACTAATTTGCGGACGCTTTAATTATTTGCTTAAAGCATATTCTTTAATTATTATTTACCACAACGACATCTCAGGAGAATATGAAAGTCTATCAAACCAACGAGATTAAAAACATTGCCCTTCTCGGAAGCAAGGGCTCGGGTAAAACCACGCTCGCTGAAGCTATGCTTTACGAGTGTGGAGTGATAAAACGTCGTGGCACCGTTGAAGCGGGCAACACCGTATCCGATTCTTTCCCGGTTGAGAAGGAATATGGCTATTCGGTATTCTCTACTGTGTTCTATGCTGAATTTCTCGGCAAGAAACTCAATGTGATTGACTGCCCTGGAGCCGATGACTTCGTGGGTAACGCCATCACAGCTCTTAACGTCACAGACACCGGTGTCATTCTCATTAATGCCCAATATGGTGTGGAGGTGGGCACACAGAATATATTCCGCACAACTCAGAAACTCAAGAAACCTGTGATATTCGCTCTCAATCAGCTTGATGGTGAGAAAGCGGATTATGAAAACGTGATCGAAGAGATGCGTGAGCATTTCGGCAATAAGGTCGTGACTGTGCAGTATCCGATTCAGTGCGGAGCCGGCTTCAATGCTATGATCGACGTTCTGCTTATGAAAAAATACTCCTGGGGTCCTGACGGCGGTGTCCCCACTATAGAGGAGATCCCTGCCGATCAGATGGAGCATGCCCGTGAACTTCATCAGGCTCTTGTCGAGGCTGCTGCCGAGAATGACGAGACCCTGATGGATAAGTTCTTTGAAGAGGGACATCTTACCGAGGATGAGATGCGTGCAGGCATCCGTAAAGGTCTTGTGGACCGTTCGATCTACCCTGTGTTCTGCGTAAGTGCAGCTAAGGACATGGGTGTGAGGCGTATGATGGAATTCCTTGGCAATGTGGTGCCTTTTGTCAATGATATGCCTGCTCCGGTAACTACAGACAATGTCGAGGTCAAGCCTGACAGCAATGCACCTCTTTCATTATATTTCTTCAAGACGACTGTGGAGCCTCATATCGGTGAGGTCAGCTATTTCAAGGTGATGTCGGGTACGCTTACTCCAGGTGTCGATCTTGACAACGTGACACGAGGCTCGAAAGAACGTATCGCGCAGCTCTATTGTGTGTGCGGAGGCATTAAGTCTCAGGTGGATAAGCTCTGTGCCGGCGACATCGGAGCTACGGTCAAGCTTAAGGATGTGCGCACCGGCAACACTCTTGATGCCAAGGATTGCGATTATCGTTTCGATTTCATCCGTTATCCCGAACCTAAGTATCGCCGGGCTATCCGTCCTGTCACTGAAAGTGATGCCGAGAAACTGATGACTATTCTTACCCGTATGCATGAAGAGGATCCCACATGGGTTGTCGAGCAGAGTAAGGAACTGAAACAGACTATTCTTTCAGGTCAGGGCGAGTTCCATCTGCGCACTCTCAAGTGGCGTGTGGAGAACAACGATAAGCTCCCGATCATGTTTGAGGAGCCGCGCATACCTTATCGTGAGACCATCACCAAGGCAGCACGTGCCGACTATCGTCACAAGAAGCAGAGCGGTGGTGCAGGTCAGTTTGGTGAAGTACATCTCATCATTGAGCCTTATACAGAGGGAATGCCTGCTCCTGACACATATAAGTTCGGCAGTCAGGAATTCAAGATGAGTGTACGTGACACTCAGGAGATACCTCTGTCATGGGGTGGCAAACTTGTGGTCCACAACTGTATTGTTGGTGGTGCCATTGATGCCCGGTTTATTCCTGCCATAGTCAAGGGGCTTATGGACCGTATGGAACAGGGTCCGCTGACAGGTAGCTATGCCCGTGATGTAAGAGTATGTATCTACGACGGCAAGATGCATCCTGTTGACTCAAATGAGATCTCTTTCCGTCTGGCAGGCCGCAACGCTTTCTCCGAAGCATTCCGCAATGCCAATCCTAAGGTACTTGAACCTATCTATGATGTGGAGGTTATGGTGCCGGGTGATGTGATGGGCGATGTGATGAGCGATCTTCAGGGACGTCGAGCCATAATCATGGGCATGGAAAGTGATAACGGTTTTGAGAAGATTATTGCTAAAGTTCCTCTCAAGGAAATGGGCAGTTACTCTACAGCTCTGTCATCGATCACAGGCGGGCGTTCGGCATTCACCATGAAGTTCGCATCCTATGAACTTGTTCCTTCCGATGTTCAGGACAAGCTTCTCAAGGAGTACGCCGAGAAGAGCCAGGCTGATGAATAGAATACTTAACGCTGGACACAGGATTAGTACAAACCTAATCATATATCAGATATAATTAAAGGTTAGATTTTTTCGTACAATCTTGCTGAAAAATCTCTCTTAACGTTCAGCAGTCTCAGCAATAATCAATCGGGACAGACCGGGGTCAGTGGCGGTCTGTCCCGATATATTTATTATCTGTGCCTTATCTTTTATTCCGGATTGACAGGCACCATACTGTGGCATATGATACCACGGAGCATATGACCACAGGAAACATCATTCCATAATATCCGGTCATCTCCACTACAATGAACATTGACATGAGCGGAGCCTGGATTATTCCCGCCATAGTGCCCGCCATTGCTATAAGTGCGCAGTTGCCGAGAGGCAGTTGAAGCCCGAAAAGATGGTTGAGCAGTCCACCGAAAAAGAATCCTGCCATACACCCTGCAAAAAGGGTGGGGGCAAAGTCTCCTGCCACACCGCCTCCGCTGTTAGTGGCTGCACATGCTACACCCTTCACAGCTGCAACCGCACCACACACTATCATCACAGTCTCAACAGTGGGCATTCCTTGCTTGTGCCAGAATGAGAATTCGGTCATTGTGTGCAGGTCTCCGTCGATAAGATTAGCCATTGTGGAATATCCCTCGCCATAGAGTGATGGGAACATAAATACAAGCACCGAAAGGATGCCGCCGGATACCAGGGCTCTTACCCATGGCGAGCGTAACTTTTCAAGTAGTGTGCCGGTCCATCCTGCCATCCGGTAATAGAATATCGAGTATACGCCGCAGAGCACACCCAGCACAATGATCCATCCGCTCATGTGAGGGTCGAAGTACTGAGGATGAGTCAATGGGACGTCGAGAGTGAATCCTGTGAGGCCATAGCTTGTCATACCGCCTATGACACATGCTATGGTCAGAGCTATCATCGATACAGTGGACATTGACATCCCCATGACTTCGAGCGTGAACATCATCCCTCCTATCGGTGCCTTGAATATGCCAGCGATTCCTGCTCCTGCGCCGCATCCTATGATTATCATCATCAGTCGAGGCGGTAGTCCCACCCATCGCCCAAGTTGGCTCGCGAGTGCTGCTCCGGTGGAGGCTATAGGACCTTCGGCTCCTGCTGACCCTCCGAATCCAAGGGTCAGTGTGGATGCCATTATCGGACCATAGGTATATGTGGCCGGGATATCACAGATTTTCTGTTTCACCATTGCATCGATCTTATCGAGACCATGCTCGATATTACGTCTGAAACCGTAGCGTTGGAGTGCCACTGTGAGTACGATTCCTGCGAGTGGCACAATGAGAAGTGCCCAGTTGACACCGACAATGCTGAAATGGTTGACAACCAGTATAGACAGCCATCTGATGATGGATTTAAGCAGAAATGCGCATCCACCAGTGATAAGTCCTACGAGTGCCGCAAGTACATACAGCGATACAGACGGAGGCAAAGATCCAAGCTGCCATTGCGGCTCGGCATATGTGTTGTCGCAGGTGTTGTTAGGGGTGTCGGTTGGCATGGTTGAAACGGTTGTTTCTAATAATAACGTACATGTGTGTTATTGAGTTTTGCATTTCCAACATTTGCATAATCGCCGGAATGTGTATAACTTTGTTTCCTGCAAGCTGTATGGGATGAGCCTTTTGGGCATTCCTACAGAAAATATAGATGAATTATGAATATTCTGATTACCATATGTGCGCGAGGGGGGTCGAAAGGGATTCCCGGTAAGAATATAAAACCGGTTGGAGGAAAACCGTTGCTGGCATATTCTGTTGAGACGGCAAGGCGTTTTTCCGATCGTTTTGCCTCGCAAAAGGACTCGGATGGGAATAATGGTGTGGACACAGTGCTTTCCACCGACTCTGAAGCTATCAAGAGTGTGGCGCGGGAGTATGGACTTTCTACCGATTATGTACGTCCTGACTATCTTGCGAATGACACCTGTGGTAAGCCTGATGCCATCCGTGATGTGCTATGCTATGCTCAGGAACACTATGGCAGGAATTACGACTATGTGATAGATCTTGATGTGACGTCACCCATCCGTACGGTCGAAGATGTTGAGGCCTGTCTCAGGCTTATTATTGCCAATCCTGAAGCCAAGACGATATTTTCGGTTAATCCATGTGCCCGCAATCCTTATTTCAATCAGGTCCAGGAAGATGGGAATGGATATTGCCAAGTGGTGCTTGGAGGAAAATACACCACGCGCCAAAGTGCTCCGAAGGTATATGATATGAACGCGTCGATCTATGTATACCGTCCCGAGGCACTGATGTGTGAGCATCCCAGAGCCGTGACTGATAAGTCATTGTTTTATGTTATGGACCATGTGTGTTTCGATCTTGACGAACCGTCCGATTATGATTACCTCGCCTATCTTATAGAGACAGGTAAAATAGAGTTGTGACGATGAGGGTGCTCGTAATAGGCTTAGGCTCAATTGCACGTAAGCACATCGCAGCCCTGAGGAATATTGATCCGGAAGCAGAGATCCTGGCTCTGCGCTCATCCATTGGAGCACCATCCTGTGATGGTGTGCGTGATATATATGACATCTCTGCGATAAAGGGGACAAAGATAGATTTCGCAATCATATCCACTCCTACTTCCGAGCATCTAAGGTCGCTTATGGCTGCACGAGAATTGGATTGTCCTCTTTTTATAGAGAAGCCTGTGCATCATACGCTTGAATGCGAATCTGTTGTGCGAGAGCTCATGTCGTCAGGTGTATTGACCTATGTTGCGTGCAATCTTCGTTTTCTTGATTCCATCCGTTTCATCAAGAACGCCGTAGAGACACGTGGAGTGGCAGTCAATGAGGTGAACGTATATTGCGGGTCCTATCTGCCAGAATGGCGTAAGGATGCCGATTTCCGGAAGGTGTATTCATCTGTCCCGGAGATGGGTGGAGGTGTCAATATTGATCTTATTCATGAGATTGATTACCTTTACTGGATATTTGGCATACCGGAAAGCGTCGTCAAGGTCCTTAGGAACGGTTCCTCTCTTGGCATTAGAGCCGTGGACTATGCCAACTATACAATGGACTACGGCAACTTCTGTGCGAGTGTGGTGTTGAATTACTATCGGCGTGACTATAAACGGACTTTGGAGATTGTATGGGAGGACGAGACATGGTTATGTGATCTCGCCCGGAATATGGTCGTCCGGACATCCGACGGTCAAGTGTTGTTCCGGTCGGATGATTCAATACTTGATACGTACGAGGCGCAGTTAAGATATTTTGCAGATCTTGTAAGAAACAATAAGAAAGAATCCTTTAACACTGTGGGTGATGCTCTCAGTGTGCTTAAAATATGTTTGGACGATGAATCTGAAAGATAAAGTAATCATAGTTACAGGCGGACGCGGCCTGATAGGGCGCGAGATAGTCAGGGAATTGAATGACCACGGAGCAAGAGTGGTGGATGCCGATATCTCCTGTGAGACAGATGCGGATAAAGGCACTTATGGACTTGACATGGGATCGAATGAGTCTATTGACGGTCTGATAGAGTTTACAGTCAATAATTACGGACGTATCGACGGACTCATCAATGCTGCATATCCACACACCAAGGATTGGGGGAGATACCGGTTTGAGGATACGCCGTTTGAGCACTGGGAGGAGAATGTGAGATTGCAGCTGAACTCTGTGTTCTACATCGATCGTCAGGTGTCGCTCGTGATGGAGCGTCAGGGCTACGGCTCTATAGTCAATTTCGGTTCCATTTACGGTATCGTAGGCAATGATTTCACGATCTATGAGGACTACGGAGGCACATCCCCTGTGGAATATTGCGCCATAAAGGGTGGAATAATAAATTTCACACGCTATATGGCATCCTATTTGGGGAAATACGGTATCCGAGTCAACTGCGTATGCCCGGGCGGCATATGGGATCACCAGCGTGAGGAATTCGTAAGGAACTATAATCACCGTTGTCCCATGAAACGTATGGGCAATCCTGACGACATAGCCCCGCTGTGTCTCTTCCTCGTATCGGATGGAGCGAAGTATATCACAGGTCAGATAATTGCCGCTGACGGCGGATGGACCGCGATATAGCGGCTTATTATATTTCCGGAAAAGAGATTGTGAAACATGTCAGGGAATCTCTCGATTTCAGTCAGGATATATTCGTGCTTGTGGAGCGATTCAACAACCAGCGCGAGCAAGTGGCGATAGCTTCTAAGGCTGGTGAGACAGCCGGCCGACGCTATTCCGCCAATGTGGAGACATTCATGATAGGTAAGTTGTCGGTACTTGATCTCAATGATTCACATATCAGGAATGATGAATCACGTTGCGATTATATCAATCAGTTATTCCAGTACTGGTACTATTATTATCAGCTCCGCAGCCTCACTCTCACTGACCCATGTACAGGGCGACCTCTAACATCGGAAATATACAGGCTTGTAAGATGAGAATACTGTTTGATAAAACCTGTACATGTGCTTCGGCACTTCTAAACTCTGTACTCTATTTTTTTTGCATAACGTGGCGGATTTTTATAATTTTGTTGTCGATTATGGAAAAGGACATAACAATACGTTCATTGCGCTTCCATTATACCGACAACCGTCCCTCCGGAGGTCCTGCGGCGACCGTCGTGACATCTGACCGCGGTGTTTGGGAGCCGACCATCATCCTTATGCACGGATGGGGGTGTGACCACACCACTTTGGCTTCGGTGGAGAGTGTTGCTCTTAAGTCCGGATATCGCGTTGTCAATGTGGATTTTCAAGGGTTCGGCAAATCTGAAGAGCCTTGTGCGGTATGGGGGGTGGAGGATTACACCTGTGCCATGGAGGAATTCATCGAGGCTCTCGGCATCAGGAATCCTGTGCTGTTAGGTCACTCTTTCGGTGGACGTGTAGGCATTCTTTATGCCTCTCGTCATCCCGAGGTCAAGGCTATGATACTTGTGGATGCAGCCGGGATAAAGCCCAGACGTTCGTTCAGTTATTATCGGAAAGTGTATACTTTCAAGGCTATAAAGCGGATGATGTATCTCATATATGGCAAGTCAAAGGCTGAGCTGAAACTTGATGCACGCCGTGCCAAAGCCGGGTCGAGTGACTATGCCTCTGCTTCACCGATGATGCGTCGCATACTGTCACGTGTCGTTAATGAGGACCTTACTGACCGTCTTCCGCTCGTCAAGGTTCCTGTGCTGCTTGTATGGGGCGAGAATGACACAGCCACACCGCTGTCTGATGCCCGCACCATGGAGCGTCTGATACCCGATGCCGGACTTGTTTCGTTCCCGGGATGCGGTCATTACAGCTTCCTTGATAATCCGGTTCAATTCGCCGCAGTCCTGAGGAGTTTTCTTGGAGAGATTGCAAAAAAATAGTATAGATTTTAGTCATAAGTATTAAGGAAAAGACATGATAACAATCCTAAGCGCAATTGCTGCTCTTCTCGCCATAGCCTGTTTTTTCGTGGAGTTTAGGCGTGATCTTATGATGCTTCAGCAGAACTCCTACCGCAACGAACGTTACAGCCGTTGGCTGCGTGCTTCGCAGGACACCACCTCTGCCATGCGTCTTGTGAGTGGAGCTGTGGTTCTCGCATCAATGTCGACACTATCAGTGCCTGTAGTGTCGATGTCGCTTATAGCATTTGTCTCAGCCGTCAATGTTATTATCCTTGTCAGACGCAGGTACAAGAAGCCGCTTGTGATGACCAACAGGGCTTGGCGTATTTTCTCGGTGATGCTTATCCTTGCGGTTGTGATTGTTGTGTCGACCGGAATTGTAGGGTGGAAGTACGGTAAAGGATTCGAATATGCGGCAGTGGCATCGCTCTGTGTGTTCTGCTTCTCTCATCTTTTCTCAATGTCAGCCAACTGGCTTCTCAAGCCGGTGGAGAAGCATATCAACAACGGTTATTACAAGGATGCCGAACGGATTCTGCGCTCAATGCCTGACCTGAAGATAATAGGAGTGACAGGAAGTTACGGCAAGACTTCCACCAAGCATTATCTTAACAGGATACTCTCCGAGCATTTCGATGTCATGATGACTCCCGGAAGCTATAACACAACAATGGGTGTGATACGTACTGTGCGCGAATACCTGAAGCCTTACAACGAGGTGTTTATCGTTGAGATGGGTGCCAAGCAGATAGGGGATATCAAAGAGATTTGCGACCTTGTTCATCCTTCTGTGGGGATTGTGACAGCAGTCGGCGAGCAGCATCTTGAATCGTTCAAGAGCATAGAGAATGTGCAGCGTACCAAGTTTGAGCTTATTGACTCGCTCCCTTCCGACGGAGGTCTTGCTGTCATCAATGATGATTTCCCATATGTGGCAAATCGTCCGGTAAGCAATGTGGAGTGTGTGCGTTATGCAGTGTCCAATCCTGGTAATGCAGGTTATGTTGCCACTGACATCACTTATACACCTGCCGGGACGCAATTCACTGTAAGGACACCTCAGGGTGCGTCTCTGGAATTCTCCACGCGTCTGGTAGGGGAGTGCAACGTGAGCAATCTCCTTGCGGCAGTCATTGTCGCCATGCGTCTTGGTGTACCTGAGGATAAGATAAGATATGCTGTGGGACAGATAGAGCAAGTGGAACATCGCCTGAACATGAAACGTACCCCCGGAGGAGTCACCATTATTGACGACGCGTTCAATTCCAATCCCACCGGATCCTCAATGGCTCTCGATGTGCTCGCAATGATGACACAGGGAAGGCGTATTGTGGTCACTCCTGGTATGATTGAGCTTGGTGACAGGCAGGAGGAGCTGAACCGTAATTTCGGGCAAAAGATTGCTGCATCAGCTGACATTGCCATTGTCGTGGGTGAATACAACAGGGAAGCAATAGTCGACGGCATCAATGAAAGTAAAGAGAAAGATGCATCGTCGGCGACTGAGGTCCACACTGTTCCTACATTCCTTGACTCACAGAGTCTGTTGGGTTCCATTCTCCGTCCAGGTGACACGGTGCTTTATGAGAATGATCTTCCTGACACCTTCAAGTAGCTTAAATTTCCAAAGATAAATAAACATATAATCCTCAGCCATGGGCTGAATAAATTATGAAAACCAATATAGGAGTATTCTTCGGCGGCCGTTCCACCGAACATGAGATCTCGGTGATATCGGCATCGCAGGCAATGCACGCCATCAATCGTGACAAGTATGATGTCACACCTATATACATCTCCAAGCAGGGACGTTTCTACACAGGTGACGCTCTTTTTGATGTGGCTAATTATCGTGATATTCCATCGCTTCTTGCCAAGTGCACCCAGGTGTATATGGAGCCGTCATATGGCGATTACAATCTCTACCGGGTGAAGAAACCGATGTTCGGATCGGCTGTGCTTACCACGCTTGATGTTGTGATCCCTGTGCTTCATGGCTCCAACGTCGAGGATGGAATCTTTGAAGGGGTTCTTGAGACCATAGGTATTCCGTATGCAGGATGCAACACTCTTGCAAGTGCCAACGGTATGGATAAGATCACCATGAAGATGATTCTTCGGGAGTGTGGTGTCCCTGTGATCGATTATGTGTGGTTCACTGACAAGGAGTGGTTCAAGAAACGTGATGAGCTGATCGCCCGGATTGAAGATAAGATCGGTTATCCTGTAATTGTCAAGCCTGCCAATCTCGGATCGAGTGTGGGCATAGGTCGTGCTGCAAATCGCGAGCAGCTGATCGGGAAGATTGAGATTGCAGAGAAATATTCTTCACGTATCATTGTGGAGCATATGGTCGACAATCTTAAGGAAATCAACTGTTCGGTGCTCGGTGATTGTGACGAATATCGCTCATCTGTGCTCGAAGAGCCAATCAAGAGTGCTGAGATCCTCTCGTATGAGGACAAGTACATGGGCGGAACGAAGGGAGCCAAAGGTATGCAGGCATCGCAGAAACGTATCCCAGCCGATCTCCCAGCCGGGATGACCGAACGCATCCGCTTCCTTGCCGGTGAGACATTCCGAGTGCTCGGTTGCCATGGTGTGAGCAGGATTGACTTTATCATTGACGATGACACCAAGGAGATTTTTGTCAATGAGATAAACACTATTCCGGGGTCTCTTTCTTTCTATCTTTGGGAAGCTACAGGCTTGTCGTTTGATGCTCTTATGGATACACTTGTCAAGCTCGCTCTTAAGCGTAAGCGTGAGCAAGGGCAGAAAACCGTGAGCTACGACCAGAATATATTCTCCCTCTCCGGAGGCGTCAAAGGCGGAGTGAAAGGCGGGATAAAGAAATGACCTATGAAAGGCTTTCTCGCCTTTTATACCCACATGTCAGTCATGATGATACGGCTCTCCTCGCAGTATGGTCATTGCCCGGTACACTTGCTCGACAAAGAACAGCCTCACCATTTCGTGGGTGAATGTCATTCGTGAAAGCGACATTTTACTGTCAGCCCGGGAGTACACCTCCTGCGAGAATCCGTAAGGTCCGCCGATAACGAAAACGAGTCTTTTTAACCCCTGGTTCATTCGGCGGTCGATCATGGTGGCGAATTCCCTTGAAGTCATTTCAATGCCGCGCTCATCAAGCAGGCACACATGGTCGCCCGGTTGAAGTGAAGCCATTATTCCGGCTCCCTCCTTCTGTTTCTGGACCTCTTCTGTGATACCGCGGGTGGATTTCAGATCAGGTATGATGACAATGTCCATCGGTGCATACCGGTTCACTCGTTTGAGGAATTCGCTTGTGGCATCAGCGATATATTGTGTGGATGTCCTCCCCACAGCTATCAATACTATTTTCATGCTTCAAAGTTAATCAAAAAATATGAAAACAACCGACCAACTTATCGATGATCTGCTCACCTTGGCATTCGCCGAGGATGTGGGCGACGGTGATCACACTACTTTAAGCACTATCCCCGATACTGAGCGTGGAGTACAGCGTCTCATTGTGAAGGAAGAGGGCATAATCGCCGGTGTCGAAATAGCCCGAAAAGTGTTTGAGAAATTCGACCCAGAGCTTAATATGACAGTCTACATCAATGACGGTATGCATGTGAAGCCTGGCGATGTAGCATTTGAGGTGGAGGGCAAAGTGCGCTCGCTCCTTCAGACCGAGCGTGTGATGCTCAACATCATGCAGCGTATGAGCGGTATTGCCACCCAGACTGCAAAGTATCAGCAGCGTCTTGAGGGGTTAAAGACTAAAGTGCTTGACACTCGCAAGACCACTCCCGGTATGCGTATGCTCGAAAAGGAGGCTGTACGTATCGGCGGAGGATGCAACCACCGTATAGGCCTCTTTGACATGATTCTTATCAAGGATAATCATATTGACTTTGCCGGAGGCATTCCTCAGGCTGTGAAGGCGGCTAAGGATTATTGCAAGGCTAAGGGCAAGGATCTGAAAATTGAGGTAGAGGTGCGTAACACCGATGAGATCAACCAGGCTCTTGATGCTCAGGTCGATCGCATTATGCTTGATAATTTTACTCCTGAGCGTACTCTGGAAGCGGTGAAGCTTATCAATGGTCGCACCGAAGTGGAGTCGTCAGGAGGTATAACTCTCGACACTCTCCGTGAATATGGTGAATGTGGAGTGGACTTCATATCAGTGGGTGCCCTCACTCATTCTGTCAAGGGACTTGATATGAGCTTCAAGGCTGTGAAGTAATATTGTTTGATAAATAAAAGCCGTCAGCGGTATGGAATGGCTAACAGCCTTACCCCATACCGCTGACGCTTTATAATATATGTTGCCGTTTTATGCTTGGCCGATCATTTCAAGGAACTGGCTCTCGTTGATGATCGGGATTCCGAGCTTTTGGGCTTTTTCCAGTTTGGATGGACCCATATTGTCCCCGGCAAGTACATAGTCAGTCTTTTTTGAGATTGATCCTACGTTTTTGCCTCCGTTCTTTTCGATGAGTGCCTTATATTCATCCCTGGAATGCAATGCGAACACGCCGCTTATAACTATGCTCTTACCATCAAGGATTGTAGTGTGGTCGGAGGTATCCTCTTCAGGCATGCTCATCTGCACTCCTGCCTCACGCAGCCTTTCTACAAGTACACGGTTGGGTTGGTAGGCGAAATGCTCTATAATCGAGTCAGCGATTCGCGGTCCCACATCGTCGATGGCTATAAGCTCTTCCCGGCTCATTGACATGATGGCATCTATGTTCTTTGCGGCTCGCGCTACCTTTCTTGACAGGGTGGCTCCAACATAGGGGATTGACAAGGCATACAGCACACGGTCGAATGTGACTGATTTTGAGGCTTCCACTCCTTCAAGAATCCTGTCGGCAGTGCGCGGGCCCACTCGGTCCAGTTCCCTGAGAGCCGGTGTGGTCAGTGTATAGAAATCGGCTATGTCCTTTACAAGTCCTGCGTCATATAGCAGCGAACAGTTTTCGTCGCCGACGCCTTCGATATCCATCATATTGCGCCCCACGAAGTGCTCCAGACGGCCTATTATCTGTGGGCGGCACCCATATTTGTTAGGACACAGCCATGCGGCCTCTCCCGGAATTCTTATAAGCCGAGTGCCGCAGTCGGGGCAATGTGTCACAAATTCCACCGGTCTGCTTCCTGCTTCGCGGGCGTCTGTATCTACACCTGTGATCTTGGGGATTATCTCGCCGCCTTTTTCCACATATAGCATGTCATGCTCGTGGATGTCAAGGTTCTTGACTATGTCCTCGTTGTGGAGCGATGCGCGCTTTACTATTGTGCCTGATAGAAGGACCGGATCAAGATTTGCTACCGGAGTGATCACCCCCATACGTCCTACCTCAAACGACACCTCTCTGAGCCGTGTCTGGGCTCTCTCGGCGGCAAACTTGTAGGCTATGGCCCATCTTGGGGATTTGGCTGTGTATCCGAGATTGAGTTGCTGGCGCAGATTATTGACCTTGAACACAAGACCATCCGTTGCAACCGGAAGATTACGCCGTTCGATATCCCATCTGTTTATGAAGTCATCGACCTCCTGCGCGCTGTGTAGAAGAGTCATCACGTCGCTTACCTTGAAGCCCCATTCCCGTGCCTTAAGCATGTTTTCGTAATGGTTGTCGACAGGGAGTTCATCCGACAGCAGGTAGTAGAAGTAAGCGTCAAGCCCGCGTTTTGCAACGATTGATGAGTCGAGCATCTTGAGTGTCCCTGCGGCAGCGTTTCGCGGATTTGCGAAAAGAGGTTCTTCATTGAATGCGCGTTCCTCATTGAGCCTGTCAAACTCTTTCCAGGGGAGCACGATCTCGCCGCGTATCTCGAATGTCTCAGGCCAGTCACCGGTCGGAAGTACCAAAGGTATGCTTCGTATAGTCTTGACATTGAGAGTGACATCGTCACCTTTTTCTCCGTCGCCACGTGTCACGGCACGCACAAGTCTGCCATGTTCATAGGTAAGCGAGATGCTTGTGCCGTCATATTTCATCTCTCCCACCAGAGGGACCGACAGCAGTCCTCCCGAGTTTCCGAGCGAATCATTGCATCGGTCGATCCAGTCGTTCACCTCCTCCAGAGAATATGTGTTCCCGAGCGACAGCATGGGGCGTGAATGCGTTACCTGGGTGAATCCTTTGGAAAGGTCCGAGCCCACACGATGACTTGGTGACAGCGGATCATCGAGATCCGGATTGTCATGCTCAAGCTTTTCAAGCTCTTTCATGAGCATGTCATATTGGCGGTCATCTATCTCGGGCGCATTCTCTACATAATAGAGTCGGTTGTGGCGGTTGAGCTGTTCTCTCAGCTCTTTGATTCGTTCTGATGGGGTCATTAATGTTGTAATCTAAAAGGATGTGTCGCAATTGTATTGATCACGACACATCCATAATTTATACATGTAGTGTTATTATCCGCAGTGGAAATATTCTTTCACAAGAGATTTTACTTCTTCCGGGTTTTCCTTAAGGCGTTCAGCAAGATTCGAGTCATTGAAAGCCTTGAGCTTCTTTATTGTTGCGTCGATCATCGCAGGAGCGAACACTCCGCGGGCTTCGAAATACTCACGCATATCGTTGAGTCTGTCAGCTGACTCTACGCAGCATGTAGGAAGAGTGGTGAGCTTGTCGAGCTTTTTAGTATTTTCGGCGGCATGGATATTTACATCCACATATGTGTCATTTGCTACCTCCAGGGCATTATCCATCTCAAACCCTATGCGGGCAGCAACACAGAGAGAGGCGATGAGGGTATAGACATCTGCCGAGCAGTCGGGTGAACGCATTTCAAATGTCTGCTTCCCGTATGTCTCGATCTCGCAGGGGTCACCTGGATTGGTCTGTACACACATGTCCTTTCCTGAAGTCCATCCCAATGGGACGCGTACAAGGACAGAACGGTTTCTGTCGCCCCAGCATACCGCTGTGGGTGCTTCCTGGTGAGGCACAAGGCGGAGATAAGATGTGGGATTGCAATTGCCGAATGCGGTTATGGCGGGAGCCATCTTCATGAGCCCGGCTATTGCACGCTTTGCATCGTTGCTCAGGGTGCGTTCTGCTGTCTGTGTTACATTCTTGCCATCCTTCATCAGACGCATGTGGATATGGAATCCCGACCCTGCTTTACCGACTGATATCTTGGGTGCGAATGTCACTTCGAGCTCACGTTTTGCAGCAAGATTGCGGATCACCCATTTTGCAAGCATGAGCTGGTCGGCGGCACGCAATGCTGGTCCGGGAAGGAATTCTATCTCGTTCTGTTCATATATCATTCCGCCGAGAGTGAAATTGCCCACTTCGGAATGTCCGTATTTGATCTGACCACCGATGGATGCTATCGTGTGCATTGCCTCAACACGGAAGTCATTGAATTTGGCGAATGGAGCAGACTCATGATACCCCTTTTGGTCGGTGGCTGGGAATGAGCCAGGATCAGCTGATATGACATAGTATTCCAGTTCGCCCATGCACTCGAATTCCATTCCTGTGACCTCGGTGAACTCTTTGCAGGCACGTGCGAGCACTCCGCGTGAGTCACTGTCCATCGGGTTGCCGTCCTTATCGAAGAAGCTGCAAAGCATGGTGAGGGTAGGGATGGGGGAAAACGGATCGATGAATGCCGTAGAGTAGCGCGGTATCACGTACAGGTCACTGCGTGAAGCCTCGATGAAGGGGAACAGACTTGAGCCGTCGACCCTCTCGCCGGTGGAAAGGATTGTCTCAAGATATTCCATGGAATTCACTACGAAATTGAGTGTCTTCAAGCGTCCGTCGGCAGCAGGATACATGAAGTTGACCATCTCGATCCCGTTGTCACGTATATATTCTATGATGTCACTGCGTTTCCATGTCATAGGATCTCCGAGAGTCCGCACAAGAGGATTGCGGCTCATTTCAAATAGCTTATCTGATTGTGCCATACGTGTTTTAATTTTTAGTTATGTTTTTCATTTTGGTTTATTTGGCATATTCTATTTTACCTACCACCTTGCGGCTTGTTCCGGGATTTTCGGTTGTTGCTACTGATGGCTGGTGATTCTCCCCGGGGAAATAAAGAAAGAAGCGGTCAGGTTTGGAGGGCACGTAATCAATCTCGTCCTCGGTCCTGAAGAAAGTCCTGTCTTTTTCAGGATCATATTCGGTGATAGGGATAAGTGTGCTAGCCACTCCGTATACCTCATCTCCGTCAAATGTGTACTGGAGGTCTATAAAGTCATTGTGGGTCTCTATGCGTGTGTCCTGTGCCGGTTTGGGTGTGTATTCCATGATGTTGACCCAGCATTTGCCCTCCACGAGCACATGCTTGCCTGCGGGCAGACTGTTGAGGTCATTTTCTGCAAGGAATGTGAAGAGCTTGTCCCATAGCTCTTTGTTTGCGGCATACTGGTTTGCGAACTCTACAGCATTGACAGTACTGTCGGTATTTATATTCCATCCGTTGGCCCATTCACGGCTTTCTACCCAAGCCTGTGCTTCGGCAGGTGTGTACTTTTTGGCGTTTGACATGATATATGTTTAGGAGTTTTTTTGAATTATGTATTTGTTTTTTGAATATCACTATTTATGTCTTGACAAATATCAAGCTTGCTGCAAAGATAGTCAACTCGGCTGTATTTCCGTAAAGAAATCAGAAAAAATTCATCGATTTTTCTTACCTTTGTGGTGAGAATAACTGATACACCATGAAATTACCATCAACTATTGTTGCTTTCGCATTGACGATAATGCTTGGCAGCTCTGCGGCAAATGCCGGAAATTATGATGCTCTTTATGAGGGTTTGCAATTCGAGATGCCAAAGATTGACCGTCCCGTCTTTCCGTCAAGGGCTGTGTCGCTCACTGACTTCGGTGCTGTTGCCGACGGAGTGTCCCTCAACACTAAGGCTTTTGCCAATGCCATTGACTATCTTTCGTCAAGAGGCGGTGGAACCTTGAATGTCCCTGCTGGAGTGTGGCTCACAGGCCCTATTGTATTGAAATCGAATATCAATCTCCACCTTGACGGAGGGGCATTGATCACGTTTTCAGGTGACGACAGCCTTTATGAGACAAAGTATGTGGTCTATGAGGGGTTTGAGGCATGGCGCACCCAGTCGCCTATCACTGGTGAGAACCTTGAGAACATAGCCATAACAGGCGAGGGTGTCATTGACGGAAATGGAGGTATGTGGCGTCCGGTCAAGCGTGACAAGATGTCGGGTGCCGAATGGAAGAATCTCACAGCCAAAGGTGGCATTGTTGTGGATGACAGGACATGGTATCCTTCTCAGAGCTATATCGATGGCATGGAGTATAGCCAGAAGAGTGATCGCGACCGTGCCGCTCTCACTAAAGAGGAGGCTGCCAGGATCAAGCGTTATCTGCGCCCTGTGATGATACAGCTTGTGAAGTGCAGGAATGTGTTCCTTCAGGGAGTGACATTCCAGAACTCTCCGGCTTGGAATGTGCATCCTCTGATGTGTGAGAACCTCATTGTCGATGGGGTGTTCATCAAAAATCCGTTCTTTGCCCAGAACGGAGACGGACTTGATGTTGAGTCATGCCGAAATGTGATTATATATCGCTCAACCCTTGATGTGGGCGACGATGCCATATGTCTGAAGTCGGGCAAGGATGAGGCTGGCCGTAAGCGCGGAATACCTACAGAGAATGTGATTGTGCGTGATTGCCGTGTGTATCATGGTCATGGCGGATTTGTTGTAGGTAGCGAGATGTCGGGCGGTGTGACCAATGTCTCGGTTGCAGACTGCCAGTTTATTGGCACAGATGTAGGACTGCGCTTTAAAAGCACCCGCGGACGAGGAGGTGTAGTGAAGAACATATATATTGATAATGTAAATATGCTTGACATCTCTGGTGATGCGATTACTTTCGACCTTTATTATTGGGTGAAGAATGCACCTGCCGCCATTCCTCCTGTTGATGAGACCACTCCTCAGTTCCGTGATATATACATCAATGATGTCACATCGTTCCGCTCGGGCAAGGCGTTGAAGTTTAATGGTATCCCCGAGATGCCTATCGAGAATATTCATGTGACCAATTCGGTGTTTACTGCACGTGAGGGAGGACTGCTGTCAGAATCAAAGGGGATAGAGCTCAGGAATGTGACCATCCGTCCCGACGAGGGCCCTGCGATGACGGTCAATAATGTGACTGACGCCTCGTTAACCGATTGCAGTTTCATTTCTGAACCTTCAGTCGTATATACCGGCACCAACAAGAATGTGAAGTAGCATCCGGATACTGTATTAATGCATTATCCCACGGAGAAATATTCTCTGTGGGATTTTTTCTTGTTGAATTATTATGATAATCCAAAAAAATCACTAATTTTGCATCCGGTTTTGAAGTCAAGGGAATCCGGTGTGAATCCGGGACAGTACCCGCTGCTGTAAATCCGTCCGATCATATATGATCGGGTTGCCATGTATTAACCATTGCCTTTGAAAGTAAGGTGAGAAGGTTGGCGTACAGGATGAGTCAGAAAACCTGCTTCAGAAGTCTCAGATAAATTCAACCCTGCGGGATTACAGGTTGCTTATCTTTCAAGGATTCATCCTCGTATAAGATATGTTTCATGGTTCCGTTGGTCAGAACATAAATTAACCAATTTATCAACTTTCAAAAACAGTTCTAAGACCAAATGAAACTTAATTTCGGTTTTCTTATCTATGGTGCGGCTTTCCTGACAGCTGCAATGTTTACGGCATGTTCCGATGATGATGATCAGGTGCTTCCGGTATATACAATCACGACCGTTTCTTTTGACAAGGTTCCGGAATCAATGATTGCCGTGGATGAGTATGGCTCAAACTATTATTCTTCATATGATGGCGAACAGGTGAAATCCGGTTATATGGCACGAATAGGCGAGACCGATACCTATGTGCAGTTCCCTGTCAACTATCTGTGGCAGGAATGGGTCCCTGGCAATCCATGGATGTATGAATTCTACAATGGCGGATTTGTGGTATCTGATTTCACAAATATGACAGGAGCGGACTATACAAATCAGTGTAGTGTATACAATCAGTCCGGCGGACATAATGATGCTAACTTTATTGTGGCAAATGGATACTCGGTAGCTAATGGGTCTTCTGTTTCTTACGATAAGTGTGCGAAGATTTATCTTACAGACAAGACCGGGTATCAGGTTGTAGCCTCCGATCCTGACCAGCCTGTCAGTGGTGAGGCTCATTATGGCACATTTAATAGTGTTTGGGTATGTAATACCACCTATTCATATTTGGCAATGAAGGATGGCAATGGCATAGCCCATGCGCTTAAGGACGATAACGGATGGTTCAAGGTAGTGTTTGTCGCTATGGATAAGAACTGTAAGCCCACAGGTAAGACTGTCAGCTACTATCTTGCTAACTTTGATGCTTCCAAAACCAAAGAATCAGGGCTTGATAATGAGATTCGTACAGGCTGGAACAAGGTTGACCTGAGCGGTCTCGGTGATAACGTATGTACAGTTGCTATTGATTTTGAAGGCAGTGATGTCGGTGCTTATGGCATTAACACACCTGCGTATGTCGCACTCGATGATCTTGAAATAAAAGTTAACGAATAATTCTCAGTATGAAGAAGTTCTTGCTAATCATGCCTCTTTTGGCTATACTGCTCTCCTGTAATAAAGATGAGGCTATCTTTCAGGAAGCCTCACCTGTCATTGAGCTTGATAGTGAGGACGGATACTACATTGTAAAGGTGGGGGCTACTCTCAGGGTGTCCCCTGCCTATAAAAATGTAGATGAAGCTACCTTCACATGGGAATGTGAGGGTAGCATTATATCTGATAAGCCCCAGTTGGAATACATATTCGAGATCCCTGGGACATATTATATAAATTTGACAGTCAGGACATCAGCCGGAAAAGCCGAGGAGGATATAAGGGTTGATGTGGATGAGATGGCCCCACCTGTGATATCGATAGCTATCCCTGATGGTGGGCTGAATGTGATTGCAGGACGAGAATATGAAATCGTTCCTGATGTGCAGAATGCCGATGATGCCGTTTTTGTGTGGGCGATTGACGGAAAGACTGTGAGCGAGGAGAAGTCCTGTAGATTCCGTGAATCATCTGTTGGCAAATATAATCTCAAATTGACAGTAACCAATGATGATGGCAAAGCTGAAAAGACAATAGCAATAAATGTTGTGGACAGGATGCCGATTGATATCGTGCTCCCTTCATCAATGTTTTTTTCTGAAAATATAAAGAAGTATGTCAGTGAGGGTGAATCGATATGTCTCCGACCCTATCTGTCTGTGTCAGAAAATGTCACATGTCAGTGGAGCCTTGATGGAGTAGAGATATCTGATGCGACATCTGTATTGTATGATTTTAAGCCTGAAAGAGTAGGGGAATACACTCTTTCGTTTACAGCAAAATATTCCTCAGTTCTCTCAAAACATGATATTTCACGAAATATATCATCCACAGGCAATGATGAAGCTTCCATAGATATTCCGGTTGTATGCTGTAAGGAATCTGCCATGCGGCCTTATACATCGGCTTGCAGCCGCTATGCATGTAAGGTATATGAGTATGTGCCTGCCCCTGGGCAGTTCATTAATGAGAAGGCTTCAGGCTACGATGGGGTCACAACCCATGAATCAGCATGCAGGTATGCCCTCGGCCGACTCAATAAGGAGCAGAGCGTTTCTCTCGGAGCATGGGGCGGATATATCATTGTAGGCTTTGACCATAGTATTGAGAATAGGGGAGGTTATGATTTCTCCATCAAGGGTAATGCCATAGATACATCCAATGAGCCGGGTATAGTGTGGGTGATGCAGGATGTCAATGGCAATGGTCTGCCTGATGATGAATGGTATGAGCTGAAAGGCTCGGAATACGGTAAGGAGGAGACCTTACAGCAGTATGCTGTCACTTATTTCCGTCCGGGAGCCAATATGAACACACAATGGGTTGACAATCTTGGTGGCACAGGTGTGATCAGACGTATCAGTTCACAGCACCCTCAGGCTTTCTATTATCCGTTGTGGATTGAAAGCGACTCCTACACCCTGTATGGAACCCGACTCAAGGCGCGGACCGAGATCTCATCAGTGACTGGTCTGTGGTGCAATAATCCTTTCGGATGGGGGTATGCCGATAATCTTGGGGAAGATGTCACTGACAAGAACAACCCGGAGGCTGATGCCATAGCCAATTATTTCAGGATTTCCGATGCCGTCAGGCTTGATGGAAAGCCTGCCGATCTTAAGTTTATCGATTTTATAAAGGTACAGACCGGAGTAAATGCCTATGCCGGTCAGCTTGGCGAAAATTCCACTGAGGTATTCAGTTTCTGTGATGAGAATAATAAATAGATTAAGCGTTCTGCTCTGTGTGCCTTTATGCCTGACAGGGTGCATGAAGTGGGACTACTCTGACAGTCCCGAGGATTTCGATGCACCAGGCTCCGGTCTGTTCATACTGAATGAAGGTAACTTTCAGTATGGCAATGCTTCGCTTTCCTATTACGATCCGGAGACCGATAATGTGGAGAATGAGGTGTTTTTGCGGGCTAATGGCATGAAACTCGGTGATGTGGCACAGTCCATGACCGTCTATGATGACAAGGGGTGGATAGTGGTCAATAACAGTCATGTGGTGTTTGCAATCGATCTATCCTCTTTCAAGGAGATAGGTCGAATCGAGAATCTGACATCTCCGCGTTATATACATTTTGTTAGCGATGACAAGGCTTATGTGAGCCAGTTGTGGGACAATCGTATATTTATAGTTGACCCTCGCCGGTATGAGGTGACTGGGTATATCGAAGTCCCGGATATGGCAATGGGTAACGGTTCGACAGAACAGATGGTGCAGATTGGCAAGTATGTCTACTGCAATTGCTGGTCGTATCAGAACCGTATAATAAAAATTGATACTGAGAGCGATCGTGTGGTTGCATCCGTTACTGTCGGTGTTCAGCCAACATCATTGGCGGTTGACAGGTACGGACGGTTGTGGACTGTCACTGACGGTGGTTACGAGGATAGTCCTTATGGCTATGAAGCCCCATCGCTTTTCAGGATAGATCCGGAAGAATTTACAATAGAAAAAGAGTTTAAGTTCAGGCTTGGAAATTCTCCATGCGAACTTCAGACCAATGGTGACGGAAGCCTTCTCTATTGGGTGGATGATGATATATGGTGCATGGATGTCGACGCTGAGCGTCTTCCGGTGCGGCCGTTTCTTGAACGTCGTGACACGAAGTATTATGGTCTCACGGTGAGTCCGTCGACAGGAGATGTGTATGTTGCCGATGCGATCGATTACCAGCAGCAAGGCATGATATACCGCTACACTCCGGAAGGGGAACTTGCTGATGAATTTTATGTAGGTATAACCCCTGGTGCATTCTGTTGGAAATGAAACGTCTGTTGTATTTTATAATATTGTCGGCGGTGGCTTGTGGTGCATATGCACAGGCAGATGGGAATATCAGTCTGAGGCAGGTCACAGTGACGGCACGTAGGCCCATGAAGGAGATCGGTGTTCAAAAGACCCCGTTCGATTCCGCCATGCTGAAGGAGAATGTAGCCCTTTCTATGGCTGATGTACTTGCATTCAATTCTTCGGTTTTTGTGAAAAGCTACGGACGTGCCACGCTGTCCACAGTAGCTTTCCGGGGCACTTCTCCGAGTCACACTCAGGTGACGTGGAACGGAATGCGCATCAATAACCCTATGCTTGGAATGACCGATTTCTCTACTATTCCGGCCTATTTTATAGATCAGGCATCGCTGCTTCATGGCACATCGTCAGTCAATGAAACCGGAGGAGGGCTCGGAGGGCTTGTTCGTCTCGGAACACTTCCATATGTTCCTGAAGGATTCAATGCGCAGTATGTTCAGGGAATAGGTTCATTCAGCACTTTTGACGAGTTTCTCCGTGTGACTTATGGCAACGACCACTGGAGCAGTTCTACACGTGCGGTGTATTCGTCATCCCCCAACGATTATGAATATACTAACCATGACAAGAAGGTCAATATCTATGATGATGACCACAATATAGTGGGTCAGTATCATCCCAAGGAACGTAATCGTTCCGGATCGTTCAAGGATTTCCACATTTTGCAGGAGGTCTATTACAATACTCTCCGTGGTGATCGTTTTGGTGTGAACGCATGGTTCGTAAATTCCAATCGTGAGTTGCCTATGCTCACAACCGATTATGGTAAAGCCTCTGATTTCGAGAACAGGCAGCGAGAACACACATTCCGTGGCATACTATCCTGGGATCATAACCGAAGCAATTGGAGGACAGGTGTCAAAGGCGGGTATGTTCACACTTGGATGGGATATGATTACAAGCGGGAAGTGGCTCCTGACAATTGGGCTGTGATGACACGCTCACGCAGCAAGGTGAATACCATATATGGTCAGATTGATGGGGAATATAATCCTGCCAGACGCTGGTACTTCACTGCCAATGTATCTGCCCATCAGCATTTTGTGAGGAGCGAGGACAAGAATATAATACTTCAGGAAGGTGGCAATGGCATAGTCGGTTATGACAAGGGACGTATTGAGCTTTCAGGTGCTTTTTCTGCCAAGTGGCAGGCAACTGACCGTATAGGCATGTCGCTTGTGTTGCGTGAAGAGATGTTTGGTGAAAAGTGGGCACCCCTGACGCCGGCATTCTTTATTGACGGACTTGTGGCTCGGAGAGGTAATGTTATGCTTCGGGCATCTGTGTCACGCAATCATAAGTTCCCGACGCTTAATGATATGTATTTCCTTCCGGGTGGCAATCCCGATCTCAGGAGCGAGGAAGGATGGACCTATGATGCCGGAATGTCATTCGATATTGGTGGCGAGAGCCTTGAGAGCGGATCTCGGGCGATCGCATTGGGAGGAAGTGTCACATGGTTTGATTCTTATATCGACGACTGGATAATATGGTTGCCGACAACAAAGGGCTTTTTCTCTCCCAGAAATGTGAAGAAGGTGCATGCTTATGGTATCGAGGTCAAAGGCAATATGGCATTGCGTCCCGCAAAAGGATGGCTGATCGATCTGAATGGATCATATTCCTGGACTCCGTCGATTAATGAGGGTGAAAAAATGTCGCCTGCCGATATGTCGGTAGGTAGGCAGTTGCCATATGTCCCTAAGCATTCGGCGTCGGTCACCGGACGGCTGTCATGGCAGTCATGGAGCTTTCTGTATAAGTGGGCATACTATTCTGAGCGGTTCACTATGTCGAGCAATGATTACACTCTCACCGGGCATCTTCCCGATTATTTCATGAGTAATGTCTCTCTTGAAAAGGGGTTGTCGTTCAAGCCTCTTGACATGCAGTTGAAGCTTGCCGTCAATAATCTTTTCAATGAGGACTATATGTCGGTGCTTTCGCGTCCGATGCCTGGAATAAACTTTGAGTTCTTTATAGGGATAACACCTAAATTCAGGAAAAAGAAATGAGATCCTGTTCAGTCATATTGTTTCTGGCTCTTATTATGGTCGCCTGCGGTAATAGGCAGGAGAATATTAATGAGTTTGTTTCTGATGTGTACACCCCTGTATATGCCCGGGGATTTAGTATCAGTGGTGCTGAAGGGAAGCGTAGCACACTCCTTACGGTGTCGAATCCGTGGCAGGGGGCTGACAGTGTGGTGGTGAGTCTTTTTATATCTCGTGATGGAGAGCCGGTTCCTGATGGTTTTGAAGGACAGGTGATTTACGGAGATGCCGCTCGTGTTATCACCATGTCGTCAACACAGATAGCGATGCTTGATGCGATAGGGGAGAGCCGTAAGGTGGTCGGTGTGTCAGGGCTTGGTTTCATTTCCAGTCCTGGGATCAGAAGCCGCCGTGACAGCATTGGGGATGTGGGTTATGACAGCAATTTCAATTATGAGCTGATCATGTCGCTCGATCCTGACATTGTACTGCTGTATGGAGTCAATGGCGCAAGTCCTGTGGAGAGCAAGCTCAGGGAACTTGATATACCGTTTATCTATATTGGTGACTACCTTGAGTCGTCACCTCTTGGAAAAGCCGAATGGATGGTGGCTCTGGCTGAGATTGTCGGCAGGCGTGACGATGGGGAAAAACATTTCAAAGAAATTGCTCAGAGCTATAACTCACTGAAGGAACTGGTGTCAAATGCCGTTGAGGATGTCCCGAAAGTAATGCTTAATGCTCCCTATGGCGATACCTGGTTTATGCCTGCTGAGGATAACTATTCAGTTCAGCTTATCCGAGATGCCGGCGGAGAATATATATATGGTAGAAACAGGAGCGGGATTTCTGTGCCGATTGATATTGAGGAGGCTTACATGCTTTGTTCCGATGCGGACATTTGGCTCAATCCGGGAAGTGCCGGGACTCTTGCCGAACTTGCTGTCGCTTGCCCTAAGTTTACTGATACGGATTGTTTCAGGTCAGGGCATATCTTTAATAACACTCGGCGTTCTACTTCCGGAGGCGGGAATGACTATTATGAATCGGGAGTGGTGAATCCTGATATGGTGCTTCGTGATCTTGTGAAGATATTCCATCCCGGATTGGTTCATGAGGAATTTGTGTATCACAAACAGTTGAATTGACGTATGCAATCGCGCAATACATTATTGTTCATAGCTCTGATAGTCGCAGTCGTTTCACTGTTTTCAGTGGATATGATGGTCGGAGCTGTCAATATCCCGCTTTCGGAAGTGTGGAAGGCTCTGACCGGTGGCGATTGTCCCGAGTCTACGGTTAAAATAGTCCGGAACATAAGGCTTGTCAAGGCTTTTGTCGCCCTTCTTGCCGGAGCTGCATTATCGGTCAGCGGGTTGCAGATGCAGACATTGTTTCGTAACCCCTTGGCTGGTCCTTATGTCCTTGGTATAAGTTCCGGAGCGAGTCTTGGAGTCGCGTTGGTGGTGCTTGCAGGGTTTGGCTCATCGTTTGGAGTAGCAGGTGCAGCATGGGTCGGTTCGGCGGTAGTCCTGATGTTTATAGGGATAGCCGCCCGCCGCATCAAGGATATAATGGTGATATTGATTCTCGGCATGATGTTCTCATCGGGAGTAAGTGCCGTGGTACAGATATTGCAGTATCTCAGCCGGGACGAGGCTCTAAAGACATTTGTAATATGGACTATGGGGTCGCTTGGCGAAGTGACTGTAATGCAGCTCTGCATACTGTTCCCTTCGGTGCTTCTGGGACTTGTGCTCGCAGTGCTGTCCATAAAGCCTTTGAATATGCTGCTTTTCGGTGAGGACTATGCAGTGACTATGGGCTTGAATATCAGGCGTTCGCGCGGTATGATATTTATGTCGGCAACGCTTCTTGCCGGAACTGTGACCGCTTTTTGCGGTCCGATCGGTTTTATCGGACTGGCTATGCCTCATGTCACGAGAATGATGTTTGACAACAGTGATCATCGTGTGCTCATACCTGCCACCATGCTGTCGGGAGCCTCGGTTATGATAATCTGTGACATCATATCCAAGATGTTTACTCTTCCGGTAAATGCGATTACAGCTCTTCTCGGAGTGCCTGTCGTGGTATGGATTGTGTTAAGAAATAGAGTATGATTGAATTAAAGGACTTTTCCATAGGATACGGAGCTCGCCGATTGCTGTCTGATGTGTCGCTTTCGATCCCGGGAGGATGCCTCACTGCACTTGTTGGCCGTAACGGCACAGGCAAGTCGACGCTTCTGCGTTCCATTGCAGGGCTTAACCGAAATTATTCGGGCGACATACTTGTCGATGGCAATGTTCTGAACCATCTGCCGCCTCAGCGTCTCGCAAAGATGCTTGCATTTGTGAGTACCGAACGAACCCGCATACCCTACTTGAAATGCGAGGATGTCGTAGCAATAGGAAGGGCACCATACACTAATTGGATAGGACATATCCAGGATATGGACCGTGAGATTGTGGCAAAGGCATTGTCATTGGTCGGTATGGAGGCATATGCCGGACGCACTATGGACACAATGAGCGACGGTGAGTGCCAGCGAGTGATGATTGCGCGTGCATTGGCTCAGGATACATCTGTAATACTATTTGACGAGCCCACGTCATTTCTTGACATGCCGGGCAGGTATGAGCTATGCTCTCTGCTCGGAAGGCTTGCCCACGAAGAGGGAAAGTGCATATTTTTTTCCACTCATGAGCTTGATATCGCTTTGAAGATGTGTGATAAAGTGGCAGTGCTCGATTCTACATCACTGGAGATTTACGATGCCGGAGAATTGCGTGACAGTGGGCTTATAGAACAGATTTTTTCAATAAATCTCTAACTAATCGGCTTGGGGATTGTTAAAATTTTAGTACTTTTGATTAAAAATTAAGTCCAACAACTAAAATTAGAAAATTCTTATGCAGATTCAGAGAATTCAGACAGTCTATATCTTTCTGTCTATCATCGCGATGGCTGTATTTCTGATTGTTCCTTATGGCGAAATCGAAATCCTTTCGCAGAGCCCTGTCGTTACCGAGCCTCTTTACACTATGGCTGAGTATGGAATCCTCATACCTGTGTGTGCTATTATCATCCTACTGCTCATCGACATGTTTCTTTATCGTAATCTTCCGCTTCAGCGCACAGTGCTTGTCGTCAGCCTTATGCTCACGCTTGCGGTAATTGCGACAGTATGCTTCGCACTATTCAAGGAGGCGCGTGCCGAAGGAATTGAAGCCAATTTCAGTGTATGGGATATACTCCTGCCAATAGCGGCATTGCTTGAAATCCTCGGTGTGAAAGGGATAAATCATGATATAAAGCTGCTTAACTCCTACAACCGACTCAGATAATAACGAAATATATTAAAAAAAGATGGTCCGTACATTGAAAAATTGTACGGACCATCTTTTTATGTCTTGCGAGAACAATGTAGGAGAGAGGAGAAATGATTACTCGTCAACAGGGCTGAAATCATCTTTGCCGACGCCACACAATGGGCATGTCCAATCATCGGGTATATCTTCAAAGGCAGTTCCGGCAGGAATGCCGCTTTCAGGGTCTCCGTTTGCAGGGTCATATACATATTCGCAAACATTACAGATGTACTTTTTCATATCAGACTTTTTTAATTTCTAAATTAGTTAATTCATAATCAAGAACAACGTATCAGGAAATATTGTTCAGGCCAACCTGACATGTGAATGATAAAAATAAAGTCATCCATATTGCTTGAGACATCTCTGCTTTATTTTTAATATGGATATTTCCCTTCAAATATCTTCAAATCTCTTGGCAAGAGATACTTAATTTCAGTGACAAAAGTAACTAATAAGTTTGAACTGAGCAAATTTACTCCGGTTAATTTAATGAGGTATATTCCAGTGTAAAAGTGATAAAGATATGGGATTGTTAAGAATTTTATTAAATCTAATACATGTAACTTATTGATTATCTGAAGCATCTCCATCCATCCAAATCTCTTGCCAAGAGATTGTGACACCGTAACTATGGTGTCAGATCTTATATTATGAAGATATTTTATCGAGAAGAGCCATCGTCACCTCTGTCAGTGGGTCAGGAGACTCCAAGATGGAGGGAAGAGAAGAATTGTAAAGAAAGTCGGAAACGGTAAAAATATACTATTGTCTAAATGTCTGATAACAAGAGATATTCAAACAAGCAGTTTCTCGAATTTTTCCGATCAAGACTTTCCGGCGTCAGTTCAGAAAGCGGTATGAGATACCGTAAGACAATATCCGAACTAGAAATATTCCTTGCTGGTCATCGTATCCATGTTGCTGATCTGTCGGAAATGATGATGGCTGACTGGGCTATAGATCTGTTGTGCCAGGGACTTGCCGTGAGTACAGTCACAAGGCATTTGAACAGCCTTAACGGTATGGTCAAGGACGCTGCTAAAGCGGGGATGATCAAACAGAATAATGCCGCAAGGTCGATTTCCAAATCGCTCTCCGAACTTAGAAGTGTCCCCGCGCTTTTGGGTGTCTCCGTCTTTGACGGTATCCTTTCCTTTCTACGTGATTCATTGAAGGAACGAGAAGACAATAGGTACAATGTATTTATGGACATGGTCCTGTTCTCTATGCTTAATGGGGCGATTTCTCTTGATAGTGTGAGCCGTCTAAAAAAAGAGAATATGCAGGATTATGACGGAGTGAGCCTCTCCATTCTGATGCGCAACATTGGCAAAAGGAGGGACTATGTTTTTAACATACATCAGTCGGAACTCACATCTCGTCAGCTGAAAGTTGCAATCTCCTCCGGCGTGCGTTCCGTTTTCAAGTCCCACATTGATGAACTGGAGTTCGAGCCCGACGAACTTGTGCGATCAATGTGGGTAGCATGTGTCGTCAGGAGCGGTCTGTCGGCTTCGGAAGCATTGGGGTATGTCGGAGATTCCGCCCCATACTCGATTCCGGAATTCTGTACCCCGGCATCAGTTCCGAATGATGGCAAAAATGCATGTATGTCCGTTGTAAATACAATGCTGACCAGCGGGATGCCGAGGTGGTACGTCATGCAGATGCGCAAAGGTGTTAGATATGACGAACTGCGTAAGGAAATATACGATAAAATCCGTCCTTGCCCATTGCTGTACTATCCCTGCGAGACAATTTTAAAGCGGAGCGGCAATAGAAAGAGAAAGAAAGAACGTCCATTCATAGATCGGACAGTGTTCTTTAGGAGCTATCCCGAAAAAATCATGCCTATGTTCAATGCCATAGGTGACAAGGCATGGTGTTACCGTGTCCTTGGTATCCCCGGTTCGCCCTATGCAGTAGTTCCCCAACACGATATGGAACGTTTTCAGAGGGCGATAGGCTTGTTCACTCCCGACATCGAAATCCATCCTCTTGGTTCATTGACCCCCAAACTGGGGGAAACGGTCATACTGATTAAGGCGGGTTTTGGCAACCGCGTCGCCACGGTGGAGGATATCATCAAAACTGAGTGCGGATCTGCGATATTCCGTGTGAAGCTTGATACCGACAATGGGTATGAGTTCCGTATAGATGTTCATGCGTGCCAACTAGAACGAATATAGGGTTGATCATATATATCTATAGAGCAGTTGCTGAGTCATATTGATGCATAAAAGTCGATGGGAGTTTATCCGGTAGTGAGACTTGCTGAATAAGGTTGTCAGCTTGCATCAAAACCTTGTCAGGTCATTTGATTATATAAACAGACAAAAATTGTTGTAAAGGATTTGGCACAGAAGTGTCCTGAACTGCTCAGTTCAAACATCACTACAGATCAGTCAAGCTTCAGTTATTCTATTATTGCCTCTACGTTCGACAGATAGACGTATGCTCCGGAAAATACCGATAATAAGATACATCAGGTGTCGTCATATTCTTATATTACATTAACACTATGAAAGGTAAGGATCGAGAACTTGATATACAGTTTGTTGACTTCAGCAATGTTGACGAGATATGGGACTTTGCTAATCGTATAATACATGCCGCCAATGGAGCCGGTCTGTTCGTGACCAACGGTCCTTTAGACAAGGAGCAGAGAGAAATCAGGATCATTGCCAAGGATTGGGTGAATCTTGTAGAGGCTGCCATCGTCTCGATGACCAGAGGAGACTCGCTGATTATCATATACATATTCGACATTATACACCGTATAGCCTACAGCACTCCCGCGGATACGGCTTATATAGACAGTTACAGGCTTGATGCATTTGAAGCCTATATACAAGGAGACAAAAGTATTGACATATACGTGCTGTTCCATTCATTATTGGAAGAAATCGGGAAAAGGAACAGGACATATTTTGGACGTCCCCTTGAATGGGTATCCAAATGTGTTGATCGTTGGTACAATAACTTTATCACCGGAATGAGCGCGGAAGCACAAAGCGATTATGATATCGTACATCAGGTGACTGCGTTGCTTTGCTCTGACCTTTGGGCGTACGAGAAGGACCAGAACCTGTTCAAACGCAAACTTGTGGTAAGTCATCTTGATTACATCACAGACAAGGAGGCTGTTGTTACTGATACTGGAATGCAGAGAGCCTTGCATGCACTGCGTTTCCATGCGTCCAAATATCTTCCGTCCATAATCTAATGTTAGCACCCTCGATGTTACGAAATATTACCACAGTGTATTCCATTTAGCTTAATATAATTTAACTACAACGCATCGAATAAAATAATGAGTAATTATGCACTTATAATCGCTGGAGGTTCAGGAAACCGAATGGGGCAGGATATACCAAAGCAGTTTATGCATGTAGATAACTGTCCTATCATAATCCATACCCTTAAAGCGTTTCAATTACACCCAAACATAGATGCGATAGGTGTTGTATGTCTGCAAGGGTGGGAAACAGTTTTACAATCATATGCAAACCAGTTCTCAATAGATAAGCTTCGATGGATGTTTGAGGGTGGCGAAAATGGTCAAAGATCCATTTATAATGGACTTGTGGGGCTTAAAGACGCAGGGTGTGAGGATGACGATCTTGTATTGATTCATGATGCTGTAAGACCCCTTATATCGCAAGACATAATCTCTTCGAACATAGCCATATGTAAACGATATGGTTATGCTATAACCGGAATCAAATGTAAAGAAGCTATTTTAGAAAGTGAAGATGGTTTCAGTTCTAAGGTTTCAATTCCGAGAGATAAATTAATTAGAACACAAACACCTCAAACATTTAGGCTTAAAAACATTTTGGCTGCTCATAAGCTCGCAGCAGAAAATAATATTACAAATTCTGTGGCTTCATGCACCTTGATTGCTGAATTAGGATTATCAGAGATGCATATTGTGCCAGGGTCTGAGAAGAATATTAAAGTTACAACAATTGAAGATTTGGAAATCCTAAAAGCCTTGATGCACATCTCAAAGGAAAATTGGTTAAAATGAGGACAATTACTCGAATTAAAGAATTGAGTTTACTTCCTTTAAATTGGGAGAAACTTGATAGATCAAAAATACTGATTGTCGGCGCATCCGGATTGATAGGTAGTGCGTTTGCTCATACATTATTGACAAATCCAAATTTGAAATGCGAAATATATGTGATGGGTAGATCCTTTGATCGATTAAAGACGATTTTTGGAGAGTACATTGGGAATGAAAATTTCCATATTATAGAACATGATATTGTCAACCCATTATCATGTGCAGAGAATTTTGATTACATAGTGGATTGTGCAAGTAATGCTAATCCAGCGAACTTTAATCAAAAACCGGTAGAGACAATCCTAACAAATGTTCTAGGCGTTCAGAATCTACTTGACTATAGCAAAACGCATGGATTAAAAAGATTCCTTTTTGTTTCTTCAGGGGAAGTTTATGGAGAGACTGGTGGTGAAAATTGTAACGAAGAAGCAGATGGATATATAGATATTCTCAATCCAAGGGGATGTTATCCTTTATCTAAGAGATTATCTGAAAACTTGTGTATTAGTTATGTTGATGAGTATAATCTTGATGTAGTAATAGCACGTCCATGTCACATATTCGGACCGAACTTTCTTGATACTGATGATAGAGCCTATGCGCAATTTTTAAGAAAGGCCGCTCATGGAGAGGATATTGAGCTCAATAGTCCTGGTCTTCTGAAACGATCTTGGTGCTATATTATAGATTGTGTATCTGGATTGCTATATATTTTGTTAAATGGTGCTTCGTCAAATGCGTATAATATTTCGGATATTGCTATGACAATCAGAGATTTTGCTGAGGCTGTTGCAATAGGAGCGGGAGTAAAGGTGAAATTTAACATTCCAAAAGATTTGAATCCGCCAATAATATCGCAAGGAATATTAGATTCTACAAAATTAAGATCTTTAGGATGGAAACCATGCGGGGATATTATCTTAAATATAAAGGAATGTATAAGTGATATGACCTCTATTGATAAATAATGTAAGTTTATGATTAATTTATCTGAAGAAATCAGGAATGGTTATACAGTTTCAACCTTGTCAAAACGTGTGTGGCAAATACAACTTGATATGCTTGGTGTGCTTCTAAAAGTATGCAAAAAGTATAATTTGAAGATTTGGGCTGAAGGAGGAACTTTAATTGGTGCTATACGTCACAAAGGATTCATACCATGGGATGATGACATAGATATGATTATGTTACGTGATGACTATACAAGATTGGTAGAAGTCGCACCTATAGAGTTTAAATATCCATATTTCTTTCAAGCAGCAGAGACCGAGAAGAATTATATTCGAGGTCATGCCCAATTAAGAAAGTCTGATACGGCGGCGATCCTTCCTTGTGACATTTGGCAGAATTTCAATCAAGGTATATTTATTGATATTTTTGTGGCGGATGTTTTGCCGGATAACTCCAATGGGCTGCGAGAGAGAATATATACAGCATTGGAAACTAAACGGTCAAGAATGTATAATGCGCTTTACGGTTCGTTGCTTAGTAGGCATCCGATTAAATATTTAAAAGATTATTTATCAGTCAGAAAAATTGGGGTGTTAAATAGTTATGTTTCAATGTGTTCTCTAATTGTAGATTCTCCTATAAAATCCACTCAAATGGCTGATGTTTTATTCTCATCTTTGCACCACAAAAAGATTACAAGAGAATTGAGTTGGTACAAAGAAACCTTGATGCTCCCCTTTGAGGATATAGAAGTGCCAGTTCCCTCCGGATATAATGAGATTTTAATGACACAATATGGAGATTACATGAAACCAGTTAAAGCTCCTACAATGCATGGGGAAGTATTTTTTAATCTTGATATCCCCTATACTGATGTGCTAAAAGAACTGCGTCGTAAGGCTTCGCTTAAATCAAAGCTTAAACACTTCTTTTCGTTTGGGACAAATATCGATTAAACATCAGGCGGCGAGTGGCATGGTTTGGACTGCCGTTGAACGTTTCGGATCACAGATTGTCCAGTTCATTATAGGCATAGTTCTTGCGCGGTTACTTTTGCCTGATGATTATGGACTTATTGGGATGTTGGCTATTTTTATGGCAATCTCCCAGACATTTCTAGACTGTGGCTTTGCAAACGCATTGATTCAGAAAAAGGATCGTGATGAAATAGACTACTCCACCGTATTCTATTTCAATTTGGCGGTAGCATTGATACTGTATGGAATATTGTTTTTTTTTGCTCCTATTATTGCTGATTTTTACAATCAACCCATACTCACAGAGATTACGCGTGTTTACTCGCTCACATTGATTGTCAACGCATTAAGCATTGTTCAGACCGCAAGACTGTCGATAGACCTAGATTTCAAACTTCAAGCTAAAGCATCGATAATCTCAATTTTAATATCAGGAACCATTGGAATAGTATTGGCATACAATGGTTTTGGTGTATGGGCACTTGTAAGCCAAGGTCTATTAAGTGCAAGTATCAGGACTATGATTCTATGGATATGCGGAAATTGGATGCCATTGGCTGTTTTCTCTAAAACTTCATTCCGTTCATTGTTTTCATTCGGGTCGAAGCTGCTTTGTAGTTCTTTAATCAACACGATCTATCAAAACCTATCAACCATAATAATTGGTAAGGCTTTTCAGACTGCGGAACTCGGATATTTCACTCGTGCTAACCAGTTTGCTCGTCTTCCGTCTGATTCAGCTACCGCTATTATCATAAAAGTGGCATATCCGATTCTTTCACGATTACAGGATAATGATCAAAATCTGGTTAATGCTTACACCCAGCTGTTGAGACCTCCAGTCTTTTTGCTTTATCCGGTATTATTTCTGCTTATCGTGCTTGCTCATCCCCTAATTGAATGTTTCATTGGTACTAAGTGGTTACCATGTGTGCCTTTGCTCCAGATATTGAGTCTGGGTCAATTATGGGCTCCATTGACCAATATCAATCTGAATCTGCTCTATGTTAAGGGGCGTTCAGATTTGGTGCTAAAACTGGAGTTTATAAAAAAGCCGATAGCATTTGTTCTTTTGCTTGGAGCCGCATTTTGTAATGTATATGCTGTGTGTGTGGCATTGGCAGTATATGATTTTATAGCTTTCGCATTTAATTGCCACTATACGGACAAGTTTTTTAATTTTGGATTTCGCAGCCAGTTTCGACAGATTTTACCGATTATAGGTTACAGCCTGGCTATGTCAGTATTGGTCAGCTCAGTATATTTTATTACTGAGAGCCCATATCTGCAACTTATAGCAGGTACGATTATCGGGATAGTTTCTTACATTGCAATGTCGATTCTTTTTCATGACAGGTCATTTCAGGAATTAAAGATTCAGTTACTAAATCTTATTGGGAAATGATGTTTATAGATAATACCGCCGTACAATAACAAGCCAATGGTGTATTTCGGAAAGACATCGAGATACAGTAATCTGAATGAACACGAATTCGGGTCAATCATAATGCAAATCTATGCTTGATCCGTGTTTATGGTCTCAATGATCTCGAAACTAACGATGGACTTTTGTTTAAGATTATATCACTCTTGATCTCAGCCATATGGTTATGAAAATCCCTTATGTCAATAAAATATTTAGAATATGACAAATAAATATGATTATCTGGTAGTAGGGGCCGGGTTGTTCGGTGCCACGTTTGCGTATCTTGCAAAAAAGCAGGGGAAACGGTGTCTTGTCATCGATAGACGGTCGCATGCGGGTGGCAATATCTACTGCGAGGAGATTGAGGGGATTAACGTGCATAAGTATGGGGCGCACATTTTCCATACTTCCGATCGTGAGGTATGGGATTTTGTCAACACCATCGTGCCGTTTAACCGCTACACTAACTCTCCTGTCGCGCAGGCTCCCGACGGTAGGCTATATAATCTGCCGTTCAACATGAACACGTTCTATCAGATGTGGGGAGTCAAGACCCCTGCTGAGGCTCAGACTCGGCTTGACGAGCAGCGTTGTGAAGCGATAGCTGCAATGAAAGCCGAAGGTGTCATAGAGCCGCGTAATCTTGAAGAACAGGCTCTTACTCTTATCGGTAAAGATATCTACGAGCAGCTTATAAAGGGCTATACAGAGAAGCAGTGGGGACGTCCATGCAATGAGCTGCCTGCGTTCATAATCCGCCGTCTGCCGGTGCGTATGACTTTCGACAACAATTATTTCAACGACTCATACCAAGGCATCCCCATAGGAGGCTACAACAAGCTGATTGACGGTTTTCTCGACGGTATAGATATAAAGCTCGATGCCGATTTTTTTACCGACCGTGAGTATTGGGAATCAGTTGCCGACAAGATCGTGTTCACCGGTAAGATTGATGAATTTTACGGCTATCGCTTCGGAAAACTCGAATACCGCACTGTGTGCTTTGAGACAATCAGATTCTATACCCCCAACTTCCAAGGCAATGCCGTAGTGAACTATACTTCATCAGAAGTGCCATATACCCGAATAATCGAGCATAAGCATTTCGAGTTATTCGGAGCCGCCGTATATGACAATCCCTGGACAGTCGTATCCAAAGAATATTCTACCGAATGGTGCGACGGTATGGAGCCATTCTATCCCGTTAATGACGCCAAAAATCAAGAGATCTACAAAAAATACCGCCAATTGGCTGAAAAAGAAATCGACATAATATTCGGTGGTCGTCTCGCCGAGTACAAATACTACGACATGGCTCCGATTGTCCGCCAGGTCCTGAATCTGTTTAAATAAAAGTCACTGGCGTCTTTTAAAATCTGTTAATGCGAAATTGTTAAACTCTGTATTCATGTTGGTTACGCGATTTTCAGGCCTGCAAACCTTGTCGCACTTTTCAAATGATTACATTGGGGTTGGAGCCTTAAAACTCGGTTCCCCAATTTTTCATGAATGCAGGACGATACATTTTCAGCCAGATTGTTGACTTTTTGCCAAAACGCAAATTTGAAAGAATCATGGAGCATCGTACCAAAAATAAGGTTGAGGACAGAACCCTCGGATGGCAGTTGTCTTATTGGGGACAGTTGCTTGTCCTTATATTCGGTCAACTGCTCGGATGTCGAAGTCTCCGTGAACTCTCGGATATCACTACAGCACATCGCAAGAAATCCTTTCATCTCGGATTTGGCAAAGAAGCGGTAGACCGTAATATTCTCTCCAGATGCAATACCAATCGTGATTGGCATGTGTTCGAGGAGTTCGCCAACCATATGATTGTGCTGGCTCAGGAAGCCCGTATAGACCGGGAATTTTGTATCGGCGGCAAGTTCTATGCGTTCGATTCCTCCACGATTGACCTTTGCATGAGTGTTTATGACTGGGCAAAGTTCAGAAGCACCAAGTCCGGCATTAAACTGCATACCCAACTTGATATAGTGACGCAGATTCCAGTTATGATAAACATCACCAATGCCTCGGTTCATGATGTAAATGCGATGGATATCATTGATTATGAACCGTTGGCCGGTTATATCTTCGACCGTGGATACTGGGACTTGGATAGGCTTCATAAGATTGAGGAACTTGGAGCCTTCTTTGTCATAAGAGAGAAGGCTAAGCCGAAGTTCATTGTCGAGGATGGTCTGGACATGCCCGAGAATGGAAACATTCTTCAAGATTATACCGTAAGGTTTACCGGTAGACGCAATGCATCCAATTACCCTTCCCGGATTAGACGTATTGTAGCGTATATCCCTGACCTGAAGAGAAGTTTTGTTTTTTACACAAATAATTTCTTCCTGTCTGCCGAACAGATTGTGTTCCTTTACAAGAACCGATGGCAGGTGGAGCTTTTCTTCAAATGGATCAAACAGCACCTTAGAGTCACCACATTCTGGGGTAATTCCGAGACATCCGTCAGAATACAAATTTATGCGGCTATATGCACTTACTGCGTTGTCGCAATAATCGAACATAAAATGAAACTTGAAAGAAACATCTACGAAGTCATGAGAATCCTCGGCAGCTCCCTGCTTGTCAAGGAGCATATCAAGGACTTGTTGACTCCAGAACCGGTGCCAGCACAAATAGCAAATTGCCATCCAACTCTTGACCTCGAATTTGATTAACACTTTTTAAGAGACACTAGTGAATAAAAGTAATGTCACGTCACGCATACTGCATAATTGCACACAACGACTCATATTGTCTTCAGACACTTGTCAATCTGATTGATGATGACCGTAATGATATTTTTATTGTATCTGATAAAAAAGCTGATTCATTGGATTTGTCTGTTATAAAGACCATTAAGAGCAGATTAATCACCCCCCCCGATTCTCAACTTATTGATATTCAGTGGGGTGATGCTTCTTTAGTCAAGGCCGAATTATTGGCGTTCAGAATGGCTTTAAAACAAGGGAAATATGAATATCTTCACCTGCTGTCTGGATGTGATTTGCCTTTAAAGGATCAAGATTATATTCATGGATTTTTTAATTCTCTAAAAAAGGGTATTAACCTCGTGGGATTTGCTCAAGGAGAGTTCAATAAGAATGATTTGGCGGAAAAAACAGATTATTATCATTTTTTCATAGGTAAATATCGATATCCATTACGATACGTCAGATGGTTGTTTACCGTCTATCGGAATACAATGGTACATCTGCAAAAAACAATAGGCTTCAAGCGCAAGTGGGACATGAAACTCTATAAAGGAAGTGAATGGGTTTCAATAACTTCGGCATTTGCCAAATATCTCGTAGATAATGAAGATTTAATATTAAAGATGTTCCGATATGTTTCATGTGCCGATGAAATATATAAGCAAACATTTATTATGGCATCGCCATACAAAGAAACGATTTTTGATACAACGCTTGATTTTGCCGGAATGACACGTAAAATCGACTGGTCTCGCGGGTGTCCATATACATGGCATAGCCATGATTTTGATGAGTTAGTGAACTCAGAAGCACTATTTGCACGAAAGTTCTCCTCATTAACAGACAGGAACATAATAGACAGAATAGCAAACTATTTAACCAATCATGGAAGAAACGAAACAGCCACGGATAAAGATACTTGTAGCTTGCCACAAGGCTGACCCGAATATCCGTCAGGATGATATATATATGCCAATACAGGTAGGCAAGGCACTCCATCCGGAGCTCGATCTGGGTTTCCAATGCGACAATACTGGCGACAACATCTCGGAGAAAAACGGTTCCTACTGCGAGCTCACCGCCCTCTACTGGGCTTGGAAAAACCTTAAAGATGTCGATTACATTGGACTATGCCACTATCGCCGCTATTTCGACTTGACAGAAGAAAAACTTATAAAAGAAATATCAAGGAACGATATAATTATTGGCGAACCAAATATATTGCCCATTACCATATATGATGAGTTGGTTAAATGGACTTCATTTGAAGATGTGGCCATACTCTTTGATTCATTGCTTGAACTTTACCCTGGTTGTAAAAAGCAAATTATTGAGTTTTATTATTTGGATAATAAATTTCCCAAATGCAATATGTTTATCATGACCAAAAAGATGTTTGATGACTATTGCGAATTCTTATTCAGCATTCTTGAATTATGTGAAAACAGGATTGTAAAGTCTCCATACAAAAGACAGCAGAGGGTATTGGGGTATTTAGCAGAAACATTAATCGGATTATGGGTGGGATTCAATAAGAATAAACATAAGTATCTTAAGATTAATGAATGCGATGAATCGAAAAACAAATTGGTCGATACGATAAACTGGATTAGAAATAATATTGCTTTTAAACTATCAAAACGGCTTGTAAAGCCACAACATATTCCTTATTATACAGCAGTCAAGGTGGGATTGGTTGCAGATGGAATTGAATTGCTTAACTTGGAAGAATGATGGATACTAAATTGTCAGTCTGTATTCCGGTTTATGGTGTAGAGAAATACATTGAAAAGTGTGTTCTTTCGCTGTTTAATCAAACAATGAAGGAGGGCATTGAATTTGTTTTTGTGAATGATTGCACAAAGGATAAAAGTATAGAAATCCTAAAAGAGGTGTGCTCAAGATTTCCGGAAAGAAAATCACAGGTGAAAATTATACATCATGATAAGAATAGAGGATTGGCCGCCGCTCGTTTAACGGGTATGCGTAATGCTTCTGGTGAGTATATCGCGCATTGTGATAGTGATGATTGGGTTGAGCCGGAGATGTATCAGTCTTTATACTATACAGCTAAGAGTAATGACGCTGACATTGTTAGTTGCGATTTTATTGTTGAAAATAATAATGGATCTGAACCAGTTTCTTTGTATTATAACAACAATAAAGATTTATATCTACAAGATGTCATATCAAATAAGTGGGGAACAGTATGGAAATTTATAATAAAGAGACATATATTTACCAATGGGAAAATAATATTTGATGAAAAAATATGTCATGGTGAAGATTATATCTACACGGTGCAATGTATTTTGGCATCAAGTTCGTATGTTAATCTAAATAAAAACTATTATCACTATAATTGCCAAAACATATCTTCCATGATGAAAACCCCATCATTGGATAGTGCTAAGCAACAATACGCAGCGTCTATATTTGTATTTGATATTCTAAAAAAAAGAAATTTATTTGATAAATACAGCCAATCGATTTTGCTTAGAAAGCTATTTGCTCGAAATAGATTTCTTTATTTTGGTGTGGGTAAATGGAGAGAGATATTTCCTGAGATAAAAAACAGATATTGGTCGCTGCATCAAGTGCAGTTACTATCCAAAATTCAATATTGGATGCTTGAACACATGCCTTTGAGATTGGCTGATAAATTAATTTCATTACATACAAAAATGAAATTCTGACAATTTCCTAAGAATTATTACTCGCAGTTGTTTTGGAAAAGATTTCATTAACATCTGAAAATCTATTGGTCATATCAATAATGTTTATGACCTTTTATACAGCTCCTTTATTTAGCTATTGTCCGGTTAGATTTTCAGACATTGGTTGCTTTATTCTGCTATATCTAAGTGTAAAAGAGAATTATAAGATTAAAGTAAACCTAAATTCCATTGTCGCATTATTGTTGATATTATGGTGTATTGTTGATTCAATCATACTAAGCATATATCCCTTCTTCTCAATATTAAATCATTACACACAATTCATAAGGTTATTATTTGCTCTGGTATTATATATCTATTTGCCGAATTTATGGGAAAATATTAGCTTAAAGACCATTGTACTGGTTCTAAAACGAGTCTTAATCATTCATTTGATGATTCAAGTACTATATAGTATAATTTATTATTGTGGAATTACGAGCATATTCAATATTGTCTCAACATATGAACAACGAACTGGTTTAATCGCCTCAAATTATTTATTTTTTAATCATTTTATTATTGTTAATACTTCATCTGGTAGTCCAAGATTTTCAGGTGTTTTTGAAGAACCGGCATGGTTTGGATGGACATTAAATCTAATCATTGCAATAATACTCCAATACCAATGTCAATCCAAATCTCTGATTCTTAACAAACGTGATCATGGATTAATATTTGTCGGTTATTTCCTGACATCCTCGGTGTCGGCGATATTCTCATTAATAATAATATTTGTAATTTATTTCTATTTAAATAATAAAAAACATAAATTTAAAGTATTGCTTGTCTCAGGAGGTCTTATTGCAAGTATCATCGCTGTAATCTTCACGCTAAGTCATTCATTATTTGACAGATTGGCTATAATAACTGCTGGAAATGATGGCTCATCTAATTTCAGGCTTATAGGCTCTTGGAATAGCCTTATGACACTTTTAGCCAACAACCCTCTTATTGGATATGGTTTAGGAGATGATAATAAGTGGCATTACTATGAATCTCTAAGTTCTAAATCTTTCCATGGAATTACTATTAACGGAGTAGAAATACTGGATATGCACAATATGCTTTTCCAGATAATTTGTAATCTTGGAGTATTAGGAGGTGTCCTATTTCTTCTGCTATTACATGGGTTGTCTTTTAAGAGATCCTTAATAATTATAACTGGTATTGGATTAACATACTTTACGGTTAATGTATTTAATAACTTTTTCTTTTTTACAATCATCTCTATCGCAACATATTATTGGGGCGTACATAAAGTAAGACTCAATAGAAATACCATTATCTTAAAATGATACCCAAAATAATACATTATTGTTGGCTTAGTGAAGACCCAATGCCACAAGAACTGATAAAATGTGTGGACACATGGCATAAGTATCTAAAGGGTTATAGGTTTATAAAATGGGACTTTTCAATATTCCCCAAAGGAAAGTCAAGATGGGTTGATCAAGCATTTGAAAAGAGAAAATATGCATTTGCAGCTGATTATATAAGATTATATGCATTATACCATCATGGCGGAATATATCTTGATAGTGATGTTGAGGTGTTGAAATCATTTGATGCCTTTTTAGAGTTGGATGATATGATATGCTATGAAAATAGTCCCCGAAAAGGTCTTGAAGTTGCTGCAATTGGAGTATCAAAAAATCGAAAATGGGTGAAACAATGTTTGGACTATTATTCTGATAAATCTTTTGATTTGGGAAATGGTATACTTGACACAAAAGTAATGCCGGAAGTCGTAAAAGACATTTTGTTTCATCAGAATTGGATACTCCATGATGTGAATAGTATTCACGATGCTCATGGAGTGGATACATCAACAGAGATAGCAGTGTTCCCACATGAATTTTTCAGCCCTAAATCTTATGAAACGGGAGAGATGGGAATAACAGATAATACCTATTCCATACACCATTTCGCAGCTTCATGGTATGGAATTAAGGAAAAGATTTATCAGTTTGTTGGGAAATTAATAGGAAAAAATAATGCTAAGAAATTGGCTGACCGCATAAAAGAGCTAATTGTAAAGCACTTAATATAGTTTCAGTACTTAATATAATTTATTAATAAACGACTATTAAATTTATGAATAACCGTGAGTTTGTGCGAAAAATCGCAGACTCCGCTTTGACATATCCTTACGGTACTTTTGCTGTGGGGGTTGGGCGGGTTAACACATGTGTCAATCCATTTTCTTATCATCTTGTACGCCGTCACCCGGAACTCTACAATTCAATGGATGGCCTGTTTGTTGATGGCATGACTATGTGCTGGTTAATCCGTCTATTATGGATGAAGCGAGTGCCGAGACTTAGTTTCGATATGTCAGGAATGGCTGTTGATTTGTTTTCTTACCTCAATAATATAGGGACTGACAGGAGTATCTATTTTTTAGGAACGAAGCAGGATGTACTTGAAGCAACCATCAAGCAGTTTTATAAAAATTATCCTAAAATGAAGATTGCAGGTTATCGGAACGGTTATTTCATAGACAATGATGACAGGAAAAAGGCTATTGCTGATATAATAAAATCAAAAAGTGATTTTGCTATAATTGGGATGGGATCACCTTTGCAAGAACAGTTCGCCCTTGACTTGAAAAACGCTGGTTACAAAGGAATTGTATTCACTTGTGGAGGTTTTCTCCATCAATCTGCCAGTGACATCAACTATTATCCGAAATGGGTTAATAAATATAATCTGCGAGCATTCTACCGACTCTTCCACGAAAAAGGATTATGGTGTCGATTATACAATGTACTGATAGAATTTCCCATACTTTTTACATGGGACACACTTAGGACTAAATTATATTAACGTGAGTTTGATATAAGGATTTCTACATGATTTCGCGAATCATGAATAAAGCAATCATCCATTTAGTTTCATGCTAAGTGGATGATTGTTCCATTTTTATATCAAATACACGTTGGTTTATATCTCTGTTGTTTCAATTTAGTGAGGATATGCCACAACATTATCGTCCCCTGAAAGTCTCTTTAAAGAAACTCTCAGGGGACGATTGATTGTAATATATCGCTTAAATATTGCCTATATATCTATACCCTGGGCTTTTATGAATTTCTTTAGCACGGCAGAGAAATGCTCGTTGGAGGCTCGCGGATAACGCACCTGGGCATAGAGTTGTGCGAGATTCTCTTTGCCGTTCTCTTCTACGAATCTCCTGTATGATTCCATTGATTCTTTTTCGGAATAGAAATCTTTCAGATCCTCGTCAGTCGGGTCGTGGTAAACCCCGTCGTGCAGGATTGCATTGAGGGGGAGACGTTCGGACACCAGTGGATTTTCAGCAGGATATCCTACGGTTACGGTTATGACCGGTACAACGCCATTCGGAAGTTTCAGGGTATCGGCAATCATCGGCGCGTTGTATGTCGTAGTGCCGAGATAGCATGTGCCGAGCCCTTCCAGTTCGGCAAGCGTCACAAACTGTTGGGCGAATATGGCTGTGTCGAGCACTCCCCATGTGTATCCTTGCAGATTGTTGAGCCCGGGTTCTCCTCCTCCGAGTTGACACCAGCGGTGATAGCGGCGGAAATCAATACAGAATGTGAGCACCGATTTGGCATTCATTATTGCCGGCTGTGAGAAATGGGCTGGGGCGAGAGCCTTTATCTCGTCAGGATCAGTGGTCATGACTGCGCAATAGATCTGCATATTGCCTGTGTTGGGAGCCTGGGCGGCAACACTGACGAGACGGCGTATGAGATTGGGGTCCACCTGCCGGTCAGGGTCATAGGCGCGTACTGTGCCCCGTGTGGTGAAATAATTGTCTATTGATTGAGGTTTCATGTTCGTGTTGAAAATGTCACTGCAAGTTACGACATTTTATTCAGATGTTAATAAATTGCCGTCAAAAATTTTGGTACATAAAGGAAATTTCGTCAACTTTGCACCTGCGAAATCCATACTTGGAAAATACCCTCGAAAGCACCCCCTATTAACTGACAATGGAACTCAAAACATATACCTACGATGAGGCTTATGATGCCTCTGTGAAATATTTCGACGGAGATGAGCTTGCTGCCCGCGTGTGGGTCAGCAAATATGCGCTGAAGGATTCCGACGGACACATCTATGAACGCACCCCCGAGGATATGCATCATCGCATAGCCTCCGAGCTTGCCCGCATAGAGCGCAAATACCCTAACCCAATGAGCGAGGAGGACATCATGGAGCTTCTCGACAAATTTCGCTACATAGTGCCGCAGGGCAGTCCCATGGCTGGTATAGGAAATGATTTCCAGGTCGGTTCGTTGAGCAACTGTTTTGTGATAGGGCTTGACGGACATCCTGATTCCTACGGCGGTATAGCAAAGATTGACGAGGAGCAGGTGCAGCTCATGAAGCGTCGCGGCGGAGTGGGGCATGACCTCAGCGATCTGCGCCCCAAAGGGACTCCAGTGAAGAATTCAGCCCTGACCTCCACCGGCCTTGTGCCGTTCATGGAACGTTACTCCAACTCTACCCGCGAGGTCGCACAGGACGGCCGCCGTGGGGCCCTTATGCTCACAGTATCCATAAAGCATCCTGACTCGGAACGCTTCATTGATGCCAAGCTTGAGCAGGGTAAGATCACAGGAGCCAATGTGTCAGTTAAGATCGACGACGACTTCATGCGATGCGTGGAGAGCGGAGAGGTGTACCGCCGCCAGTTCCCGGTGTGGAGCGACAAGCCCGAGGTGAGCATCGACACTGATGCCCGCGCTCTATGGGGCAAGATCGTGTACAACGCATGGAAATCAGCCGAGCCGGGAGTCCTCTTCTGGGACACCATCACTCGTGAATCTGTGCCCGACTGTTATGCCGATCTCGGTTTCCAGACCGTATCGACCAATCCATGTGGCGAGATACCCTTGTGCCCCTACGACAGTTGCCGTCTTTTAGCCGTCAATCTCTACTCCTATGTAAAGAATCCGTTCACGGATCATGCCGAGTTCGATTACGAACTTTTTGCCGGGCATATTGCCAAGGCTCAGCGCATTATGGACGATATAATCGACCTGGAGATGGAGAAGATTGACACCATAATAGGTAAGATCGAGAGAGACCCCGAGACCTCCGAAGTCAAGGAGACCGAACTTAACCTCTGGAAAAAAATCCGAGCCAAGACCCTCAAGGGCCGTCGCACCGGACTTGGCACCACTGCCGAGGGGGATATGATTGCGGCTCTCGGATTGCGTTATGGCACCGCTGAAGCCACACAGATGTCGGTTAACGTGCATCGCGCACTTGCCGTCGCCGCATTCGGGTCATCCGTGCAGATGGCTAAGGAGCGTGGAGCCTTTGAGGTGTATGATGCCGAGCGTGAGCGCAATAACCCCTACATATCACGTCTGCGTGATTTCGCTCCCGAACTTGTGGCAGAGATGGAGAAGCATGGCCGCAGGAATATAGCCTGTCTAACGATAGCTCCCACAGGCACCACATCGCTCATGACCCGTACCTCTTCCGGCATAGAGCCAGTGTTCATGCCGGTCTACAAACGTCGCCGAAAGATCAATGCCAACGATGTGGAGACACGTGTTGACTACGTTGATGAGTCAGGTGACAAGTTTGAGGAATATGTGGTGTATCATCCAAAATTCATCGACTGGATGCGTGTCAACGGTATCGAAGTGCGTGACGACTATTCGCAGGCCGAGATCGACAGCCTCGTGGCTCGTTCCCCATATTACAAGGCTACAGCAAACGATATTGACTGGCTTGAAAAGGTAAGGATGCAGGGTGCCGTCCAGAAATGGGTTGACCACTCTATCTCGGTTACCATCAACCTTCCGGCAGACGTGGATGTCGACCTGGTCAACCGGCTCTATCTTGAAGCATGGAAAGCAGGATGCAAGGGTTGCACCATCTATCGCGACGGATGCCGTTCAGGAGTGCTCATAGCAGCTGAGAATGAGAAAAAGAAAAAGGATGCCAGCAAGGCTGAGAAAGATGGCCTTGAACCGTCATCCGACTCTGTTGCACAGCCCCTTATGCTCAAACGCCCAATGGAACTTGAGGCTGATGTCGTGCGATTCCAGAACAACAAAGAAAAGTGGATTGCCTTCGTAGGGCTTGTCGACGGCCGTCCTTACGAGATTTTCACAGGCCTTGCTGATGATGAGGACGGTATATTCTGTCCCAAATCTGTTAGCAAGGGCAAGATCATCAAGGCTGTGGACGATAAGGGCTCCAAGCGTTATGACTTCCAGTTCATCAATAAGCGAGGACTTAAGACCACTATAGAAGGACTGTCTGACAAATTCAATCCTGAGTATTGGAATTATGCCAAACTCATATCCGGAGTCCTGCGTTACGGCATGCCTATTGACCAGGTGGTAAAACTCGTCAATGGTCTTGAACTCAACTCTCACAGTATCAACACCTGGAAGATGGGTGTGGAGCGTGCGCTTAAGAAATATCTTCCATCAGGCACTCCTGCCAATGGACAGAAATGTCCTCATTGCGGACAGGAGACACTGATATATCAGGAAGGCTGCCTCATATGTACCTCGTGCGGCAATTCGCGTTGCGGTTAATGCAAAGTGAATTCTTGTATGCAGTCTCATTCTTCGGATCGGATGTGTGACGGTATGAATGTATTTATAGTATAATTAAAAAAACGGAGGGCGTTATGCGTTATGTTTTTTTATCATTGTTGGCATTTGTGATGGCTTCATGCGGTGATGCTTCTGTGGCGGAACGTGTGACGTCTGCCGAGATGGCATTTGCTGCTGAGGATGCGGCATCATCTCGCCGCATATGTGATGCGATATTGTCAGACACCGGCAATGCTGGTGGCATCACAGCCTCTGAGCTATGTCGGCTTTCGATTCTATATATGCAGCTTTATGACCGTACCGACGAGGCCGAAGCTCTCGACCTCGCCATCAGATGCTATCGCAGTGCTTTCTCAGAGAATGCCGATTCTGCAAAATATTATTATTCCCATCTTCCTGTTGACCAGGACAGATATGCCATGTCGCTCTCTACTTTGGTCCAGTCGATTGACAATCCGTCCAAGGTGGACTATGAGAATGTCGACAGCATTTTTGATTCGGAATCAATGAAGGATGTTAAGTAATACGTGACCAATGGACTGGAAAGATCTTTTAGCCAGCAAAGTGGAGGATGGCACACTCAGCCGTGAGGAGTTTGTGCCCCAGCAGGAGCCGTCAGCCGGTAAGGCTGCTGACATTCTTCATGTGTCAATTGACAGGAAAGGGCGCAAGGGCAAGACTGCCACTCTGATTGAGGGCTTCACATGTTCCGAAGAGGAGGTTCAGGAGGTAGCTGCTGCCCTGAAGACCCGCCTCGGTACAGGAGGATCGTCAAGAGGTAGTGAGATACTGATACAGGGTGATGCGCTTGAAAAAGTGAAGAGACTGCTTGTCACCATGGGATACAGGGTGAAATGATTGACATATATAAGGCATCAGCCGGCTCGGGAAAGACATTTACACTTGCACGTGAGTACATAAAATTCATACTCGGGCATAAGAATGAGCAGGGGCTATATGAATTGAACCGTCCCGGAAGTACTCCGTCTGGTCATAGAAACGTGTTGGCGATGACATTCACCAACAAGGCTACCGAGGAGATGAAATCCCGCATCATCCACGAGCTTGCTGTGCTTGCCGGATGTGAGCGTGACTGGGAAAGGAAGAGCCCTTATGAGGATGAGTTATGCAGGGTGTTCCGTTGCACATCCGAGGCTCTTGGCGTTGCAGCAAAGGACGCGCTCAGGAGCCTTCTCTATGATTTCAGCCGTTTCAGCATATCCACCATCGATTCGTTTTTTCAGATGGTGTTGCGCTCATTTGCCCACGAGGCAGATGTGTCAGCCAATTATGCTCTTGAGCTTGACGACAGGGAGGTGATCACCATGAGTGTCGATCAGTTGCTCCAGTCGCTCAACCACAGCAGGCCTACGCGCCGGTCCCGCGAGATAGAGACGTGGATCACAGGATATATGAAAAGCCTTATAGAGAACGGCAATTCATTCACCCTTTTCAACAGGAGCGGAAATGTGCATGACGACCTCATAAATTTTATAGGGGCTATACACAATGACACATTCAAGGACAATGAGGCGCGCATAATGGACTATCTTGCTGATTCCGATAGGTTTCATCAGTTCTGTAGTACTGTGTTCGATCGGATATCTGAGATCAAAAAGAACACTGCTGAAGTGTGTCGTGCCACAGTTGGATATATCGAATCACGTCCTGAGATTTCTGATATCGTCAGCAGTGTCGGTTTGAAGATTGTGAAGGCCTGGAGCGAGAGCGGGTGGAAGAAGTACGACAGTGTGCCTAAGACCATACGCTCGGTCATAGAGGACCCCTCATCCATATGGAAAGCCGCAGCGAAAAAGAATAGCAAAAAGAGTGCGTTTATATCGCCCGAGGTTGAGGCGATGATGGAGACAGCGATGCTTTCCATCGAGAAGTGCATCGAGTCGGTGAGCCTTCTGGAGATAATACGTGGCAACCTTTATCAGCTTGGTCTGGTTAACGCGCTGATGGAGCTTATCGACCGCTTCCGTCGTGAGAACTCGACCCTCCTCCTGAGTGACACCAATTCTCTGCTTGCCAAGATTATAGGTGATGAGGATTCTCCTTTTCTGTATGAGAAGCTTGGCACTCGTTATCATAATTATCTTATTGATGAGTTCCAGGACACCTCTTTGAGCCAATGGTACAATATGCGGCCTCTTTTAAGGGAGAGTCTTGCTTATGATTACGACAGCCTTGTGATAGGTGACGAGAAGCAGTGTATCTACCGTTTCCGTAACAGCGACCCTTCACTTCTCCATAATCTCCATCGGGAGGATTGGGCGGAAGGCAATTCACTTGTGCGTGGAGATTCCATAACAGAGAACACCAACTGGAGGTCCTCTGCCGAAGTGGTCAATTTCAATAATTCGTTGTTTGTGGCGATATCCAGGTTGTATGGGTTTGACGATGTTTACTCCAATGTGGTTCAGCAGGTCTCGTCAAAGCATTGTGACCATCATGGATATGTGCGTGTGAAGTTTTTTGATTCCGAGTCCTACACCGAGGATTCCTCTCTCGAAGTCATGGCAAGCGAGATGCGCAGGCAGCTTTCGTCAGGCTACAGTCCTTGTGACATTGCAGTGCTTGTGCGTAACAAAAAAGAGGGCGCAAAGGTGATACGCTACCTTGAGGCACTAATGGCTTCCGATGAGAATTTCCCTAAATTTGATATCATCTCGGAGGATTCCTTGCTTATATCACGTTCTGATGCCGTAGTCAACATCATAAGCCGCCTCCGCATGCTTTCCGATGTGGATGTCGTATCGGACAAGCGAAAGAGAAGCAGCCGAGAGATCGCAGTGATGCTTAATGATTATGAAAGCATACATGCCTCCGGTATTGCCCCTGACAAGGCTCTGCTTTCGGCGATCGAAAGAATGAAAAAGAGGGCTGATGGAGGGGATGGCAATGAGGATGCGGGAGGCTCTTCCGGAGAGGCATTGTCACTCCATGGCATTGATCTTGTATCGCTTGTCGAAAGTATAATATCCACTCGGTTATCACCTGCTATGCGTGAATCAGAGAGTGTGTATATAGCGGCATTTGTTGATCTTGTGGTCAAGTTTGTGGGGCAGGGGCATGCCGATATCCGCTCTTTCCTTCAATGGTGGGATGATGCCGGGTCCAGGAAGGCTTCCATATCAGGCAGTTCTGAAGCGCGGGCAATCAATGTCCTCACTGCACACAAGTCCAAAGGACTGGAATTTCCGTGTGTGCATATTCCGTTTGGCGAGATGTCGGCAGGTAAGTCGGGTGGCGATCTGGCATGGTTTGAGTTGCCTTGCATTCCCGGTATTCCTGATGATATACTTCCGCCCATGATGCCGTTGACTGTGAGCTCTTCACTTTCGGTCACATCTTTTGCCGAACAGTATGCCGAGATCCGTCGTGAGGAATTGCTCGACAAGACCAATCTCCTTTACGTTGCTTTCACTCGTGCCATAGACGAGCTTATTATTGGAGTAAAGCTCTCCAAAAGCGACAGGGGCGCATTGGGCGATGGCAAGAAAGTAAATGTGTCACGTATTCTCTATGAGGGGATTACGAGTGGCGGCGATAAGGACTATATGCCTCTGTCGCTTGATGACGATATGGAGTTTCGTGTCGGAAGCCCTACATGCAGGCAGATGTCGGACAGCCGTAAAGGAACTGCGATGCACCCGGCTGCATCTGAGCTTATGGTGGCTTATGAATCTACCTCGGTGGAGTCGGTGTGGCAGAATACTAATGTCGATGCCGAACGGCTCAACCGTATCGAGGTGGCACGTGAACGAGGACTGATTCTTCATGGTCTGATGTCGCATATACGCAGGGCTGAAGATGTCGACACGGCATTCCGTCTATTGCGAGGCACTCCTGACGCCCGACGTTTGACCTCGCGTGACTTTATTGATCTTAGAGATATTGTGGATGCGCGTGTCAGTGATCCTCGTGCAAAGAACTGGTATGAGGGGTTCGACAAAGTGTATATGGAGCGCGAGCTCCTCACTGCAAGTGGGGAGATAAGCAGGGCCGACCGTGTTGTATGGACAGCTGACGGGGAGGTCCATGTGATTGATTACAAGACAGGTTCGCAGGACCCTAAGAGATATAAGAGACAGGTGAACGGTTACATGCAGTTCTTCCGTTCCATAGGATGTCCGTGTGTGCGAGGATTTCTTTACTATCTTGATTCAGGCGACATCGTTGAGCTGTAGGTGCTCGATGCTTGTCGCGGATTTTTCAGCATTCCATCTGCTCCCGAATGAATGGGGCGGTAGGGGAATCGGTCTTTGCTATCTGGGCGGGAGTCCCGGTGACTATTATATTGCCGCCGTTCTTGCCTCCGCCCGGACCCATGTCGATTATATGGTCGGCTGCACATATCACATCAAGGTTGTGTTCGATTACCAGCACGGTGTTACCCTTGTCTACGAGGCGGTTGAGCACTCCTAACAGCACGCGTATATCATCGAAATGCAGCCCTGTTGTCGGCTCGTCAAGGATGAACAGGGTGTTGCCGGTGTCACGTCGAGAGAGTTCTGCGGCAAGTTTCACACGCTGATTTTCACCGCCTGAGAGGGTGGAGGATGGTTGCCCGAGTTTTATGTATCCGAGTCCGATATCCTGGAGCACTTTGATTTTCCCAAGGATTGCGGGTATGTTCTGGAAAAAGTCGACAGCCTGATTGATTGTCATGTCGAGCACATCGGCTATGGACTTGCCCTTGTATCTCACTTCGAGGGTCTCACGGTTGTAGCGTTTTCCCGAGCATGTCTCGCACGGCACAAGCACATCAGGTAGAAAGTTCATCTCGATCGTCTTGTATCCGTTCCCTGAACATGTCTCGCACCTGCCACCTGCGACATTGAATGAAAATCTGCCTGGACGGTAGCCTCGTATCTTTGCTTCCGAAAGAGAGGCGAAGAGGTCGCGTATGGCAGTGAACACTCCGGTGTAGGTTGCCGGATTGGAGCGTGGTGATTTGCCGAGAGGTGACTGGTCCACACGTACTGCCTTGTCAATATTCTCGATCCCTTCGATAGTATCGTAGGGAAGCGGCGGTGTGAGTGACCTGTAAAGCTTTTGGCTGAGGATAGGCTGGAGGGTAGCGTTCACAAGAGTGGATTTTCCGCTGCCCGATACCCCCGACACGCATACGAGCTTGCCGAGCGGTAGAGTTAGGGTGACATCTCGCAGATTGTTCCCTTTCGCACCCCGGAGCACTATCTTTTTTCCGTTGCCTTTACGTGGGTGGGTGTTGATCGGGAGTGAAAGCTCTCCATTGAGGTATTTTGCAGTAAGAGTAGAGGTTTCAAGCATGTCTCCGGGCGTTCCGGAGAACACTACTTCGCCCCCCTTTCGCCCGGCTTTAGGTCCGATATCCACTATGTGGTCAGCCTCAAGCATTATATCCTTGTCATGCTCCACCACAAGTATCGAATTGGATGCGTCGCGAAGATTTTTAAGAGAGTTGATCAGACGGCGGTTGTCGCGCTGATGCAGTCCTATCGATGGCTCGTCAAGGATGTAGAGCACATTTACAAGCTGGCTTCCCAGCTGTGTGGCAAGACGTATGCGCTGGCTCTCTCCGCCCGACAGTGTTGCTGACGGACGTGACAATTGAAGATAGTCGAGCCCTACATCTATAAGGAACCTCAGTCGGCTTCTCACCTCCTTCATGATTTCCCCGGCAATGAGTCTTGAAGTAGGGGCGAGACGCTCCTCCAGTCCCAATGTCCATTCGTAGAGGTCTGATATGTCAAGACGGCACAGGTCTGCTATATTCTTGCCGTCGACAAAGAAGTGCAGTGCCTCTTTGTTAAGGCGGTCGCCATGGCATTCGGGGCATTCTCCACGAGTGAAGAACCCCTCGCTCCATTTCTTTGCGGCAGCCGTTGCTTCCTCCCCTTGCTGCATCTCTATGTACTTCACCAGTCCGTCATAAGTCTGGAAGAAGTTTTGGGTCGCCATGGTGTCATTGTCGATTACAAGACGCTCGGTGGTGCCGTTGAGAATGTCGCTCAACGCCTCTTCGCTCAGGTCGCAGATGGGAGTCTTTACTGTGTGTCCGTATTTTTTGCATATGGCATCGATCTGCCAGAATATCATCGAATTGCGATATTTCCCTAAGGGAACGATGCCTCCCTGGTGGATTGACAGGGTTGCATCGGGGATTATCTTGTCGCGGTCAATGATGTTGACATATCCGAGTCCTTTGCAGCATGGACACGCTCCCATAGGGGAGTTGAACGAGAAGTTGTGGGGGGCTGGCTCGCGGTATGACAGTCCGCCTACAGGGTCCATCAGTGCCTGAGAGAAATACGAAGCCTTGTCATCGTCCACATCGTAGACCATCACCTGTTTGTCACCCTGGCGTAGCGCGTCTGCCACTGTGGCTTCAAGGCGTGTGAGGTCCTTGTGTGACACTTTAAGACGGTCGATCACAAGCTCTATATCGTGGTTTCGGTAGCGGTCCACTTTCATTCCGAGAGTAAGCTCACAAAGTTTTCCGTCTACGCGTGCTGTTAGGAATCCTTTCTTGCGCATCTGTTCGAAAAGCTCCTTGTAATGTCCTTTACGGTTGCGCACCACAGGGGCGAGTATATAGATCTTCTTTCCGTTGTAACGCTCAAGTATGAGATTGACTATCTGGTCACGTGTGTATTTGACCATCGGTTCGCCTGTCACGTAGCTGACAGCTGTCCCCGCACGGGCATACAGCAGACGCAGGAAGTCGTAGACCTCAGTGACAGTGCCTATTGTGGATCGCGGATTGCGGTTGATAGTCTTTTGTTCTATGGCTATCACCGGTGCAAGTCCGGTGATCTTATCGACATCCGGCCGCTCAAGGTTCCCGAGCATATTGCGTGCGTAGGAGGAGAATGTCTCGATGTACCTCCTCTGTCCTTCGGCATAGATTGTGTCGAATGCGAGTGACGATTTTCCGCTTCCGCTCAGCCCTGTGATTACAGTGAGAGTTCCGTGAGGTATGGATACGTCAATATTTTTCAGGTTGTGCACACGAGCCCCCATCACTTCGAGTGTGGGAATCTTGCCGGCTGATGAGTTTGATGAGTTACGTTCAGTATTGGACCCTTTCATAGAATCAAAAAAATGTTACTCTGTGACCCACGATGGATTGTATACAGTGGTTTTCTGCTTTGAACGGGAGAGAGACTGCTGTGTAGGGATTTTGACAGTATATGACTTCCCTGATTTATTGGTGAGGGATTTTGCTCGTATCCACGGATTGTGCTCGCGAAGTGTAATGTAGTCAATCCCTTTCTCTTTGGCCCATGCAGGCCAGTCCTCTATGGCTCCGTTCACATTTACTGTAGTGTATTCGATGGGTTGGTACAGTTGGTTGGCACGAAGGCTGAATCCATATTTCTGAGGATTCTCCATTATCATCTTCATAGCCAGGAGCCGGAATATGTAGCGCATAGTCTCGTCGGCAAGCCATAGGTCATAAGCCGATGTGGCATTCTGGGCTGCCAGCTCCTTGCTCACTCTGCCCATGCCTCCGTTGTAGCTTGCTGCCACTGATTCCCAGTTACCGTATTTTTTATAGGCGTCTTTGAGATATTTGCATGCGGCGCGTGTCGATTTTTCCACATCATATCGCTGGTCCGCCTCATCGTTGACCTCCAGACCGTACTCTTTGGCGGTCGAGGGCATGAATTGCCACATCCCTGCTGCTTTGGCTACCGATACGGCATGAGGGTTGAGAGTCGATTCGATGGCGGCAAGATAGATGATATCGGAGGGCACACCCTGCTCCTTAAGGATTGGGGCAATAACAGGGAAATATCTGTTGGCTCTCTTTATGGCAAGCAGGGTGTTGCCATGGGTATAGCTCATGGCTGTGAGCTCACGGTCGAGGCGTTCCCACATGTCGATGGGGTCAAGGGAGATTTCCTTTCCCGCGAATTTTACCGATGCGGGGATTTCCGGTGAATTCACTGTGGAAAGGTCCGTGTAGGAAGAGGATGTATGGTCGTTGGCTACCGCAGGCTCTCCTGCCGACACTGACTCCATAGGCGCGAATGCTCCTACAAGTATTATTGCTGTTACCGAGCCGAGAAATAATATACGGTTGAGATTCATTGTCGTTGATATTTATGAGAAAACTTGTTGTATATAGGTATATAAAGATTGGAATTTTCTATTGTGTCTATCTGTATTCTACAATATTTATGTCGCCTGACAGTTCATACCTCTTGCCATCGGCTCCGAGGGCACGTATAGTGTAGAAATATGCTCCTGCGGGTACATATTTCCCTCCATGCTTGCCGTCCCATCCTTGTGATGGGTCCGTCAGGGATACGATCTTTGTGCCGTGGCGGTTGAATATATGGCATTCAAAATCTATTATTGATGAATAGCTCACTTTCCATACATCGTTCACGCCGTCCATGTTTAACGGTGAGAATGCGTTAGGGCATTTCAGTGAGGATGTGCCTGTGAATATTTCATATGTTTCACCGAAATACTCGCACGAGGCATCGTCGTTCGCACAGTATAAACGCACATATATGGAGCCATGTTCGGTGAATGTATGAGTCAGTTCAGTTCCGGAGGCACGGAATATTATGTCCTCAAAGTCTCGGTGATGGGAGAATTGCCATTCATGAAACACCGCAGCATCAGTCACATCGGCTATGAATTTCACTGTGCATGGGGCAGAACCGCCAAGTGTGGTGCCGTTCTGTGGTCCTGATATCTCATTGTCGTTATATCGTGTTGACTGTATGGCTTGTGTGTGAGCCAGGATGCTGTGTGGCTGGAAAGTGGGGGAGATGTATGTCTGCTCACATCCCCATTCTCGCAAGAATCGGTCTCCTGTCAGGGTGAATGATGTCGCGCATAACGGAGCTTCAACATGTAGAGTTGGAGAGAGATGATCGAGAGATGATGTTACAGGGCTTTCTGCAAAACTCTTTTGTGCGTCGTCCCATATGAGGGACGTATATGTGAGTGACATATCTCTCGAAAGCGTCATGCGTCTGCCTGTGATAGAGTAATAGTGTATCTCATCCCCTTTGCCTGTACACTTGAGATTCATGTTCCCGCAATCATGGTCCGCCTGAGCCGAAAGCTCTCCGAGCGACAACGGATGCCGGCTGTAGTCGGTGAGCCAGATGTAAAGCCTTTTGTCACCATCCTCGATTATATATCCCGTATCTCCTTGTGGATTGTCTATCCACGAAGCTGTGGAATCCTTGCCGCTTGAGGCAATCTCATCGGCATAAGCGGCACCCATGCCGGAAAATCGGTACCACTTGACATCTGCGGGTGATGATGTTGCGTCATATCTCATCCTCAATCCGTCGGTTCCATATGCTACATTGATCCCGCAGTCAATCCCCGAGGATTTGGGTGCTGGTATATTTATGATCTTTGCCTGAGCCGGTGATGCACCATGCCATGAAAATGATATATCAGCCATGGCGTAATTTGGCATGGTGGATATAAGGGCTATGAGTAGATGTACACGGTTCATATCTCAGGTGCGTCATTTAACTTACAAAGTTACTACAAAAAAGCGATATTTGGAAACAGTATTTTCGGATTGCGCCATAGTGACGTGTCATGTAGATTCTTTTTATTATAAGCCGGCCGATAGTGAGGCTTGTTATCGCATTATTTTGTAACTTTGTCGGTATATGGTGCGGGTATCGGGTATCTGATATCAATGTATCCATATTTTAGACACAGTAGATTAAGTATGATATTTCCATCAATCAATGATGTTATGACTGATAATAGATTTCAGATATTGGAGGATATGCTTCTTGCGGACCGTTCTGTCAGGAGGTTTGATGAGTCTCATGGGATTGAAAAAAGCACTGTTGAAAGGATTGTGGGGCTTGTAAGGCTGTGTGCTTCAGGTAGGAACCTACAGCCGTTGCGCTATCGTATAGTGACAGCCCCCCATGAGAGAGAATCTGTTTTTCCCGCCCTTGCCTGGGCGGGGTATTACAAGGATTGGGATGGCCCTGGTTGTGGCGAACGTCCATCTGCCTATATTGTGCAATGTATTGACACAGAGATCGCGAATGACTGCCTTTGTGATGACGGTCTGCACTTGCAGGCATTGACGCTCGGAGCTGTGGCGTTAGGGATTTCATGCTGTATAATCAAAGCGTTCGATTCTGCTGCTGTAGCCAAGGCTCTCGGACTGTCCGGACGATATAGGCCTCGCTATGTGTTGGCTATGGGATATGCCTCAGAGCGTGTAAGAATCGTGGAGAAGACTGATGATGGAGATTGCAGGTACTATCGTGATGCCGACGATAATCATTGTGTGCCCAAAAGACCTGTTGAAAGTCTGATAATTTGACATATACAATGTGTTGTGGTCATATCCGGTAGGTCATCAATCTGCTGTCAATCCATTTGTTTGTGATATTTTTAAATAAATTTTTGGTGATTTGTAAAATATATCCTACCTTTGCTGCGTAATTGAAAGCAAAAGTTATCAATTTTGATATGAATTCACGATTTTACGCATATTCCTTTTTTTATTATTTTTATTTTGCAAAAAAATAAGAAGCGGGACATTGCGTACATAATCCGATGAATGATCAACAAGGCATATAGCCGATAAGCAATCGACAATACAGTATCCCGCTTCCTTGACACAAAGGAGGCGGGATGATTTTTTAAGATACAGGTGAAATGAAAAAGATCACTATTCAAGGGGTGGCAGGATGCTTCCATGATGCCGCTGCCCATCTTTACTTTGAGGGAGAGGAGGTCGAGACAATTCCGTGTGAGTCGTTCCCGGCAATGTTTGACACTCTTTCGTCCGACTCCTCGCTTTTGGGTATCATGGCAGTGGAGAACACTATTGCCGGACCGTTACTTCAGAACCATGAACTCCTGCGGCAGAGCACCCTCAAGGTGATAGGTGAATTGAAGATGCGCATCTCACATGTGTTGTGTGCGCTTCCCGGGCAGGAGATTGACCGGCTCACTGAAGTGAACTCTCATCCGATGGCTCTTATGCAATGTGAGCAATACCTGCGTCGTCACCCCAATCTCAAGATTGTGGAGCGGTTCGACACTGCCGGGAGTGCCGAGGAGATTGCTCGTGATAACCTTGTGGGGCATGCCGCTGTGTGCGGAGAATATGCCGCAGGGCTTTACGGACTTGATATACTTGAGCGTGGTATTGAGACCAACAAGCGTAATTTCACCCGGTTCCTCATTCTTGCCGATGCTCTCACCGCAGGTGAGATAGGTCCGGGGGAGCAGGATATCGACAAGGCATCGATTGTGTTCACCCTCCCTCACACCCAGGGTGCGCTGTCAAAGATCCTTACCATACTCTCATTCTATGACATCAACCTTTCCAAGATACAGTCCACCCCGATTGTCGGGAGGGAATGGGAGTACCGCTTTTATGTGGACCTGACATTCGACAGCCTGCTGCGTTTGCATCAGGCTATCGATGCGGTGCGACCTCTGATTCGTGATTTAAGTATTCTCGGTGAATACTCCGAAGCAAAAGTGACTCATTGAACGTTTATAATTTATGGCGTGACTCATGCCGGAAAAAATACTTGTCAGCAATGAATATTCAACCCTCACAACGAGTACAGCAGATAAAGGAATATTACTTCTCTACAAAACTTAAAGAGATATCAGCTCTTCGTAGCCGGGGCATTGATATAATATCGCTCGGGATCGGAGGTCCCGACCTTCCGCCACCCTCAGGCGTCATAACGACTATGGCTGAAGCTGTCCATGACCCTTCCAATCATGGATATCAGCCACATGTCGGTGTTCCACAGCTCCGTGAGGCGTTTGCCCGATGGTATGGGAGATGGTATGGGGTAGAGGTCGACCCTCTCACCGAGATACAGCCTCTCATCGGCTCTAAGGAAGGGGTGACCCACATATCCCTTGCTTTCTTGAATCCCGGAGATAAGGTGCTGATACCCGACCCGGGCTATCCAACATATTCATCCATAAGCCGTATGGCAGGAGCGGAAGTTGTCACATACGATCTTACGGAGGATAGCGGTTGGCAGCCTGATTTCGATGCGATCGAACGTCTCGACCTTACTCGTGTGAAACTTATGTGGCTCAATTATCCGCATATGCCTACAGGTGCTAAAGCCCGCAGGGAGACTTTTGAGAAGGCTATCGATTTCGGAAGGCGTCACGGAATAGTCATCGTGCATGACAATCCATACTCGTTTATTCTCAATCCTGAACCTATGAGCATCCTTTCTGTGCCGGGAGCAAAGGAGATAGCCATAGAACTGAACTCGCTAAGCAAGAGCCACAATATGCCCGGATGGCGTGTAGGGGTGGCTATAAGCAACCCGGAGTTCCTGTCATGGATACTGCGCATCAAGAGCAATATCGATTCCGGTCAGTTCAAGCCGCTTATGCTTGCTGCCGCCAAGGCTCTTGAGGAGGAGGCTGGCTGGCACGAAAGCCTGAATGCCGCCTATGCCTCAAGGCGTGTCATAGCCGAGCGCATCATGGAGGCTTTAGGCTGCACGTTCGACCCTTCTCAGTCGGGACTTTTCCTGTGGGGGCGCATAAGCGATCCTGAGGTGGACTCAGAGCGTCTTGCCGACAGGATTCTTGATGAGGCAAGGGTGTTTGTGACCCCTGGATTCATATTCGGACATAACGGTGAGAGGTATATCCGTATCTCCCTTTGCGCCCCTGAGGAAAAGCTTTCCGAAGCTCTTGACCGCATACGGAAGGCTATGTCAAAATAATCTTACAATATTCTCTATACTACAAAATAAGATAAGAATAACATGGAAAATATTCTCCCGCTCGCTATAGACAGTGTTGAGCTCAACCGTCCCATCATAATTTCAGGTCCGTGCAGCGCAGAGACCGAAGAACAGGTCCTGACCACAGCCCGCGGTCTTGCGCGTGCAGGCATAAAAGTATTTCGTGCAGGCATATGGAAGCCTCGCACCAAGCCGGGAGGCTTCGAGGGTATAGGTGTTCCGGGGCTTGCTTGGCTCAATAAGGTAAAGGAGGAGACCGGTATGAAAGTGTCGACCGAAGTGGCTAACCGAGGTCATGTCGAGGCGGCTCTTGAATATGGAGTAGACCTGTTGTGGATAGGTGCGCGCACGTCTGCCAATCCGTTCGCAATGCAGGAGATTGCCGATGTGCTTAAAGATGCGGGCAAGGATATACCAGTGCTTGTCAAGAATCCTGTCAATCCCGACCTCGACCTGTGGATAGGTGCGCTCGAACGCCTCTATAACGCAGGTATCCGCCGTCTTGGTGTCATACATCGCGGATTCTCCACTTACGGACCGCAGATTTATCGCAATCATCCGCAGTGGCGCATACCTTTGGAGCTGCGCCGCCGTTTCCCCTCCATTCCTATAATATGTGACCCGAGTCATATAGGAGGCAAGCGCGAACTCATTGCCTCCCTCTCCCAGCAGGCCCTCGATATGGGATTCGACGGTCTTATCATAGAGAGCCATTGCGATCCTGACTGTGCGTGGAGCGACCGTAACCAGCAGATAACTCCCGAGGTGCTTGGTGTTATTCTCGACAATCTTGTGTTCCGTGACGCTCCTGTCCCCACCGAGAATCTTGTGCATCTGCGTCGTCAGATCGACCAGCTTGACAACGAACTGATCGAAGTGCTCGGAAAGCGGATGAATGTGTCGCGTGAGATCGGTGCTTTCAAGAAGGAGCACAACATGCCTGTAGTCCAGGCAGGGCGTTACGATGATATCATGACCACGCGTGTGCTTGCTGCCAAGTCAATGGGCATGAGCGAGGATTTCATGCGTTCGATACTGTCGACAATCCACGAGGAGTCGGTGCGCATACAGGTGGAGCTAAACAATAAAAAGCAGTCGTAATGAAAATCCTTATACTTGGAGCCGGAAAGATGGGCTCCTTCTTCTGTGACCTGTTGTCATTTGACCACGATGTCGCTGTCTACGACCCCGACCCGAAGCGTCTGCGTTTCACGTTCAATGCCAGAAGGTTCTCCGATATTGAGGAGGTGGATGGGTTCCTGCCTCAGTTGGTCATAAATGCATCCACGGTTAAATACACCATTGATGCCTTCCGCCAGGTGATGCCTTATCTGCCCGACGGATGCATCATCAGTGACATTGCGTCGGTCAAGACCGGATTGCCGGAATTCTATGCCGGATGCGGACATCCTTTTGTGAGCACACATCCCATGTTCGGACCTACCTTTGCATCGCTTAGCAACCTTAGCAACGAGAACGCCATAATCATCTCGGAGGGTGATCATCTTGGCAAAGTGTTCTTCAGGGACCTTTATACCAGGCTTAGGCTCAACATCGTTGAGTACACCTTCGCGCAGCACGACGAGACTATCGCCTATTCGCTTTCGATACCGTTTGCAGCTACTCTCGCATTCGCGTCTGTCATGAAGCACCAGGAGGCTCCGGGCACCACTTTCAAGCGTCATATGCAGATTGCCGAAGGGCTAATGAGTGAGGACGATTATCTGGTGAGCGAGATTCTTTTCAACCCTCACACCTCGTCACAGCTTGAAGGTATAGTGGGCAAACTCAACGAGTTGCTTGAGATAGTCAAGGCTCATGATTCCGAAGCTATGTCGAGATATCTGTTAGAGGCACGCGAACATATAAAGTAAACTTCTCTGCACTCACAATAAAGTGCCCGGTGTGAACGTTCAGATTATATATGAAACTCCGTCCAGGCAATATCTTTAGAGTGACGTTCTTGCTGGGTGCTTTGGGTCTGTGTGCATTTTCCGCATGGGCTCAGGGTAGTGGTGACACGTTCTATTCTTTTCTGAATGTTCCGTCGTCCACTCTTGCCTACGGCTTGGGTGGGATTAACATCTCAAATATAGATGACGACATAAATGCCTCCGACCGCAATCCGGGATTGCTCGGACCGGAGGTGGGAATGCAGTTGGGTGTCAATTATATGCGCTATGTCGGCGACAGCAATTTTGCCGGAGTGAAATTTGGCATGAAAGCCGGAGAGCATGGCGCGTGGGCTGTCGGAGTGCAGTATTTAGGCTATGGAGATATCAAGGGAGCTGACATAAACGGAGTGCTGACAGGTGATTTTTCACCTAAGGACATGGTGGTATCTGCCACTTATGCTCACGATATCACCGGCAATTGGCGGGGTGGGGCGAGCCTTAAATATGTCTACTCATCCTATGATGCGTATTCTGCAATGGCAATTGCTACCGATATCGGTGTGAATTATTACGACCCTGACAGTGACTTGTCGTTTTCGGCTGTGGTTGCCAATCTCGGAGGACAGGTGAAGCGTTTTGACCGTCGGTATGAGCGTGTGCCTGTCGATGTGAGACTCGGTGTCAGCAAAGGGCTCGGAAGTGTTCCTCTCATTCTCTCGCTCACAGCCCACGATCTCACCAAGTGGCATTTGCCTTATTATGACAATGGCGACGGCTCTGACGGCGGCAAGCCGCAGGTTAAGGACCGTTTTGTGTCCAATCTGTTCCGCCACCTCGTGTTTGGTGCGGATTTCCGTGCGTCCGATAATTTCCGCTTCGGGCTTGGATACAATTATCGTACGCGCACTGACATGTCTACCTACAGGCGTAGCATCCTTTCAGGATTCTCTGCTTGTCTCGGATTGAATGTGCGCAATTTTGCTCTTGGTGTCGCCATGGCTCAGCCCCACACCGGAGCTACAACAATAATGCTTAATCTTTCTACAACTTTATATGAGTTCTGAACCTAAAATCATTATAGCCATCGACGGATATTCCTCGTCAGGCAAAAGCACTATGGCTCGCCGTCTCGCATCTGAGATCGGTTATCGTTACATCGATTCAGGCGCAATGTACCGTGCCGTAACTCTTTGGGCCATGCGTCATGGCATGGTGGCTCAAGGTGTGGATCCTGATGTGGATGCCATCGTTGCTGCTCTACCTGATATAAGCATTGACTTCCTTGTTGACGGAAACTCCCAGTCAACGACTCTCAACGGCGAGATTGTGGAGACTGATATCCGCACCCTTGAGGTGAGCAACTGTGTATCACCCGTGGCAGCTATCCCCCAGGTGCGTCATGCTCTTGTAAGAATGCAGCAGTCTATGGGGAGAGAAAGGGGATAGTCATGGACGGACGCGACATAGGCACAGTCGTTTTCCCCGATGCCGAGATGAAAGTGTTCTGCGACGCCTCGGCTGAGCGTAGGGCTGAACGCCGTTATAAGGAACTTGTTGAGAAGGGTGCCGGTGTGACATTCGAGGAAGTCCTCGACAATGTTCGCACCCGCGACCATATTGATGAGACCCGTGCCGAGGGTCCCTTGCGTTGTGCCGATGATGCCGTGCGTCTCGACAACTCATCAATGACTATCGATGAGCAGAACTCTTGGCTACTTGACCTCTACAGAAGTCGTATCTCATCTTTAGGCTGATGTTGGTAGAGATAGATGCCCGCTCAGGGTTTTGCCACGGAGTGGTGACTGCCATACGCAAGGCTGAGGAGGAGTTGGAGCGTACCGACGCGCCTCTCTATTGCCTTGGTGATATTGTCCACAACAGTGATGAGGTGGAACGCCTGGAGAGAAAAGGGTTGTCGACCATAACTCACGACGATCTTCCGCGCCTGTGTGGATCGAGGGTGCTTTTACGAGCCCATGGCGAGCCGCCATCGACATATGCCGTGGCTTCTCGGCTCGGCATAGAGCTTGTCGATGCCACTTGTCCTGTGGTGTTGCAGCTTCAGCGTCGCATCAAGGACACTTACGACAATGATGAGCCTCGCCCGCAGATAGTGATATATGGCAAGGCAGGACATGCCGAAGTCAACGGCCTTGTAGGGCAGACCAATGGAGAGGCGATTGTGGTGGAGAACCTGTCTCAGCTCGACCGTATAGATTTCAGCCGCGACATCGCGCTCTATTCCCAGACCACAATGCCGCTGAGCGGATTTGCCGAAATGACCCGGGAGATAGAGCGTCGGAAAGCCCCGGGCGTAAGTTTCAGGTATTTCGATACAATATGCCGTCAGGTAGCTAACCGGGTCAACCATCTGCGGGAGTTTGCCGGAGCTCATGATGTGGTGCTTTTTGTGGCTGGAGCCAAAAGCAGCAACGGCAAGGTGCTTTACAATGAATGCCGGGCAGTGAACCCACGCACCTATCTTGTATCGTCATCCGATGATTTTGACTCTTCCTGGATAAGCGGTGCCGAGTCTGTAGGCATATGTGGAGCCACATCTACTCCGCGATGGCTGATGGAGCAGGTGAGAGATGCCCTTACCGATTACATTTCAAAAAAATTTCATGAAGCTTAGGAATACACTTCTTTCAATTATTTTCGCTACCTTTGCATCGGTGGTGGTCGGATGCGGAGCCAAAGGCAATGTCAGTCCCGATGTGAAGGACCGCAAAGCCTACTCGCTCGGTCGTGAGCATGCCAGGCGCGTCATTGCAGTGAGTGATGACGAAGCAGCCTTGCAGGATGCTCTGCTCGATGTGAGGGCACGTATCACCAACATCAATGACCGTCTCGGTCCACAGGCTTCTGCCGACTATGAGCGCGGCTTCGTTGACTGTATCACCGAGGAGGAGGACTCGTTGGCAAAAGTGTTATTTTAGGAATATATGAAATTCTACAGCATTAATCGAAAAGCACCCTCAGCCACACTGAGGGAAGCCGTCATGAACGGTCTCGCGCCCGATGGTGGTCTGTACATGCCTGAACGTATTCCGGTGATACCTAAGGCATTCTTCAATAATATATCAGGAATGAGCATCCGCGACATAGCTTTTGTCGTTGCCGATTTGATGCTTGGATCCGATATCGATTCTTCTGATATAAGGGAAATCGTCAATGACACATTCTCGTTTGACATACCGCTTGTCAGGATTGATAAAGACATATATTCTCTCGAATTGTTTCATGGTCCGACACTTGCGTTCAAGGATGTCGGCGCACGGTTCCTTGCGCGCGTGATCAGCCGATTGTCATCTCGGTCTGAATCTCGTATGGTGAAAGTGTTGTTGGCTACATCCGGAGATTCGGGTGGTGCCGTCGCAGCAGGATTCAAGGACGTTCCGGGGGTTGAACTCTTCATATTATATCCTTCTGAACGGTTGTCACGCATGCAGCTTGACCGGCTCAATGTACCTGGCAGCCAGGTGCATGCCATAGAGGTCCTTGGCACATTCGATGACTGCCAGCGTCTTGTCAAAGAAGCATTTGCCGATGTCGAACTTCGCCAGGAATTTGACATCACATCTGCCAATTCCATCAACATCTGCCGCCTTCTTCCTCAGATGTTCTATTTCTTCCATGCCTACGCTTCGCTTGTCGGCAGTGAAGGTGGTTTCCCCGACGATGTGGTGGTGTCGGTCCCTTCCGGCAATCTCGGCAATCTCACAGCCGGTCTTCTTGCATGGAGGATGGGGTTGCCGGTGACTCGCTTTGTTGTTGCCAACAATGCCAATGACGTTACCGTCAATTATCTTTTGTCCGGTAAGTTCATACCGCGTAGGGCAGTACGTACGGTGGCATGTGCCATGGACGTGGGCAATCCATCCAACCTTTCGCGCATTCTCGACCTGTTCGGGAGTGACTACGGACCGTTGTCAAGGTTTGTCAAAGGGTATTCATATACCGACGAGGATATTCTCGGGTCCATGTCGCGTACATATTCCGCTGATTCCTATCTCCTTGATCCGCATGGAGCAGCGGCTCTCGCGGCATTGCGCGATGACCTCAGGCCGGGCGAGAAAGGGATATTCCTTGCCACAGCCCATCCCTCTAAATTCCCTCGTGCCGTCAGTGATGCCACAGGTGTTGAGTTCAAGGTCAAGGACATTCAGGATTCGGCTCATCGATCCACCCATCCGCGCATATCAGCCTCGTACGAGGCACTTAAGAAGATTCTTATGAACGAAAACGCACAGACCGTTGTTTAAAGAAAAAATCATCCATTCTAAACATATATACTTATGGCAGCCAACAAACGACTCCTTAAAAAAGAGATTCATCGTATCTGCGGAGCTCTCGCAGGCGAATGTGTGTTAGCTAAGTTAGCAATCCCCGGCATAAGCCGCGAAAAGCTCAATGAGATCATCTATCAGCTTGCCGATCTTCAGCAGTCAGCTCTCAGGCTTGTGAGCATCGACTTCCCAGGAGTGCCGTCAGGCTATAATTCCAGAAAGGAATATATTATGGCTCGTCGAGCCTATTTCAAGGCTTCCTATGCCAAGCTCAGAGAGCATTTCAACGCGCGTATTCAGGAGATCCTCAAGGAGATGAATGCCGCCGTGCCGAATGTGTCCACCCCCGAGGAACGCAAGGCGCAGATGAAACATATACTCGAACTCGGATTTGCCGAGGGTGAGGCGAATTGATAGCGTATAATGGGATTCTGTAAAAGCGTATTGAAGCTCTTCGGATGGCGGGTGATATGTTCTGTCCCCGACTATCCGAAGAGCATCGTCTGTGTAGCACCCCACACATCCAACTGGGATTTCTTGCTCTGTGAGTTCGCCTATTGGTCATTGGGTCGCAAGGCCGGGTTCCTTATGAAGGAATCCTGGTTCTTCTTCCCTATGAAATATCTTTTCCGGGCTCTTGGCGGTATCCCTGTGTCACGCAAGCGTGGCGGTCCGTCGTTGACAGATATTATTATACGTAAGTTCAACGAATCATCACGCCTGTGCCTTGCCATAGCCCCTGAGGGTACACGGTCGCGTGTCACCGAGTGGCACACAGGTTTCCTCCACATAGCCTATGAGGCTAAGATCCCTGTGGCGCTCGGCGCGATTGATGCAGAGCGCAAGCTGGTGCATCTGGAAAAGACTTTTACCCCTACAGGCGATATCCAGGCTGACATGCGTGCGGTCAAGGAGTACTATCGCGGGTTTCAAGGGATACGATCCGATAAATTCTCTGCCGAATGAAGATTTGTGCCATACCTTTCGACATTGTGTATGCCTCGCCGGAGGAAAACATTATCGCCGTGGAGTGCGCCTTAAGGCTGGTGGAGCCTGACACCGATCTGGTGGTCCTCCCCGAACTGTTCACCACCGCTTTTGTCCCTGACATTGATTCGGTTGAGAAATTGGCTGAGAGCAATGACGGCACCACTGTGGAGTCTCTGCGTCGTTGGGCGAAAAGTTTCGGCTTTGCTGTCGCAGGAAGCTTCCTTGTTACCGATGGGGCAGGGCACTACTTCAACCGTGGCTTCTTTATGGAGCCTTCGGGCACCGTCACTTTCTATGACAAGCGTCATCTGTTCCCGCTGTCGACCGAGGATAAAGTCTACACCCCGGGACGCGATATGGCTCCGCGCATCAGCTATCTCGGATGGGTATTCCGTATAGTCATCTGTTTTGACATCCGTTTCCCAGTGTGGACACGCAATCGTCCTGACGATATGTATGATGTACTCATTGTGCCGTCCAACTGGCCCCACTCGCGTGCCGATCAGTTCAAGATACTCCTTGCTGCGCGTGCTGTGGAGAATCAGATATATGTTGTCGGTGCCGACCGTTCGGGCAAGGATGCCTACGGAGAATATCTCGACAGTGATTCGGGTATATACGACAATCTCGGAAAGCCTGTCCATGACACACGTAAGGGGCTTATTTATGCTGTCCTTGACAAAGAGTCTCTGCATGAAGGTCGCCGACGTTTTCCTGCATATGTAGCCACCGACAAGTGGTCGATCGAACTGTAGAGAAAATTCTGGTTTTATAATTTTACTGTCCGCTAAACCATAAAAGGGTGAGTCCAACTTCTTGAACAGCAGAAGTTGGGCTTACTTTTTGTATTTGACAAGCCCCCTCAGCAGTTTTCGGGATCTTCAGGAGGGGATTCCGAGGCCTCTGCGAGCATGATTTTCAAGTCAGCGTCGGGCTGATTTAGGAACTTTTCGAGATTCAGATAATACATCAGTACAATTCTGACGATTGTAGCCAGTCCAGAAAAGCTCCAACGCCTTTGCAAGGTGCTTTGTAAGACCGAGAGCAACAGATTAGCTATGAGCGTTACCCAAATCTGTATTTTTATGGCATTGGCACTTTCGCCATAGAAGTATCGCAAAGGGAAGTTCTGCTTTATCTGCTTGAAAAGCGACTCAATCTGCCATCGGCGACGGTAGATGGCCACGATTGTCTCCAGAGGCATGTCGAAGTCATTGGTGAGAAGCGATATAAGTTTTGGCTTCTTGCCTTTCTTAATGTCAACGTATGTGATTATTCTTGCAATGTGGTTGATGCCGTCTTTACGGAACACTACGACCTGTTCACGGTACTCCATCAGTCCCTGCGGATTCTGGTGCATACAGTCCACAAGTATTTCATAACTGAGGTTTTTCTTCATTTTGGTTACATATACCACCCCTCGATCCGTCAGTTCCTCGAATTTGGCATAGTTGATATATGCACGGTCAAGTGCTACTATCTCGTTGTGGCTGTAATGGCTCGGTGCAAGCATGAAGGAGTCATTGGTCGCTGCCGAAGTGAACTGTACGTCGCAGTGAACGCCCTCGTTGGCATGTATGACCGAGTGTACCTTGATGCCGCCTTTCTTCTTTCCCGTCTTCGGATGACGGCCAACACCCTTGAAAATAGCATTGGAGAACAACGTGATTGTAGTGGAATCGATGATTCTAAGCCGTCTTATCCACTCTTCCGTGCCATTGCGTCGGCTGTCCGAGGAAAGAATGTCTTTATTGGCTGCATACAAGTCGCGGTATACATCTTCAAAGAACTTCTCTGAACGTCTGGCATTTGCATCCGACAAGGTGCTCCGCCTGGGCACAGTGTCAATGCCTACATGATGGAGTTTGCGTACCTCGGCTGTCATAGAAGTCTCTATCTCACGCAATGAATCGAAGCGCTGTATGACAGCATATAGCATCGTAAGCAAATGCGTATAGCCGTCAAAGCTCTTGACATACTTCTCTCCGCCGTGTTTTCGGCTGATTTCAACTATTTTTTCACGATCAAGTGATTTTATCAGCTGACCATATGTCGGCTGTCCGAAGAAATTACTACTTTTACTCATGGTTATTTAAGATAGTTTGGCGACATCAAAATAACCATTTAGGGCTGACTCCTGCAATAGGTGCCAGCCCTAATTTTCAACCGCTACTAAAAAAGTTTAGCGGACAGTAATAGTTTTATATATACCACAACACCCCTCCGACTTGTATTAACGGTCGGAGGGGTGTTGTGGTATATATGAGGTTCTTTGCCTTACGAGTACATTTTCTCCCTTGCTGCAAGCACCTTCGCGTCAGTGATGTAATCATCGTAATCCATCAGCTTGTCGATGGTGCCGTTGGGTGTTAGCTCGATGATACGGTTGCACACGGTCTGTATGAACTCATGGTCATGGCTTGACAGCAGCAGATTGCCTTTGAACGACTGTAGTGTGTTGTTGAACGCCTGTATTGACTCAAGGTCAAGATGGTTGGTAGGCGAGTCAAGCACCAGGGTATTGGCATCAGTCATCATCATGCGTGCTATCATGCATCGCATCTTCTCGCCGCCTGATAGCACCGAAGCTTTCTTGAGCACCTCCTCGCCTGAGAAGAGCATCTTGCCGAGGAAGCCTTTGAGATATATTTCCGAGTTATCGTTGGAGTATTGCGACAGCCAGTCGACAAGACTCAGGTCGGTGTTGAAGAACCCTGTGTTGTCAAGCGGCAGATACGCGGTAGTGATGGTCTGTCCCCACTCGTAGGTGCCGGCGTCGGGCTTCCGGTTGCCGGTGACGATTTCAAACAGGGCAGTCATCGCACGCGGGTCATGGCTCAGGAACGCTATCTTGTCACCCTTCTCCACCTGGAAGTTCACATCCTTGAACAGCACTTCGCCGTCAATGCTTGCCGACAGTCCTTTCACCTCAAGTATCTTGTTGCCTGGTTCGCGGTTGGGGGTGAAGATTATGCCCGGATAGCGGCGTGACGATGGCTGGATCTCCTCGACATTGAGTTTCTCAAGCATCTTTTTGCGAGAGGTGGTCTGTTTTGACTTGGCTACGTTCGCGCTGAATCGCTGTATGAATTCAAGCAGCTCCTTACGCTTTTCCTCAGCCTTCTTATTGGCCTGCTGCTGCTGGCGCAGGGCAAGCTGTGACGATTCGTACCAGAAACTGTAGTTTCCGGCAAAAAGTGTCAGCTTGTTATAGTCAATGTCAAGAGTGTGGGTGCACACCGAATCAAGGAAGTGACGGTCATGGCTCACAACCAGTACAGTGTTCTCAAACTTTGACAGGTAGTCCTCCAGCCATGCCACAGTGTCGAGGTCAAGGTCGTTGGTAGGCTCGTCGAGAAGCAGGTTGTCAGGATTGCCGAAGAGTGCTTTGGCAAGAAGCACACGCACCTTCTCGTTACCGCTCATGTCGCGCATGAGGGTATAGTGCTTGTCCTCCTTAATGCCGAGACCGCTGAGCAGCGCGGCTGCCTCGCTCTCGGCGTTCCATCCTTCGAGCTCTGCGAATCGTTCCTCAAGTTCCGAGGCGCGTATGCCGTCGGCATCCGAGAAGTCCTCCTTGGCATAAAGGGCATCCTTCTCCTGCATGATGTCCCACAGTACGGTGTGCCCGCGTAGCACAGTTTCGATTACTGTGCAGTCGTCAAACTTGAAGTGGTCCTGCTCAAGCACGCTCATACGTTCGCCAGGTCCTTGTGTCACTGTTCCGTGAGTCGGGCTGAGCTGGTCGCTGAGTATGCGCATGAGAGTCGATTTTCCGGCACCGTTCGCACCGATGATTCCGTAGCAGTTGCCGGGAGTGAACTTGAGGTTCACATCCTGAAACAGCACTCTTTTACCGAATTGTATCCCTAAATTATTAACAGCTATCATGTCGATTAATTATCTCGCTAAATTTCAAGGTGCAAAGGTACGAAAAATTCCCGTAAACCGAAAATCAATATGATTTACGTTTATTTCTCTGCCATCCCTTTCACATAACCCGTCAGGAAATTTGTGAGATACACTGTGAACAGCGGGAATACGATCATCCCTGCTATGGGGAGGATCACTGCTACTATTTTCCCGGCTACAGTCACTGGCGATATGTCGCAGCCCACAGTCGACATGTTCATCAGTGCCCACCATAATGCGGACCAATAGGTGGTCACCTGATAGTTGACCGGCTGCTCCATTGCATAGAATATGAGCGAACAGAAATATGTGATCATAAGCAGGATCACTATATACGACATGAACAGGCTTGTCACAGCATTGCTCGACAGATATCCGATCACTATCGACATGGCAAGCGCGCCGCGTGCCAGAGGTATGAACCGCACGAAGTAGAGCACATCGCCCGACAGATGCATCCCTGTAAGGTTTATTATATTGAGATAGGGGATCGACAGCAGCAGGAATGCGAGCCTGCGCCTCACGAACGACCATTTCTTGTCGCTATAGGTCAGCTCCATAAAGAAATCGGCAATAAAGAAAATGCACACCCATAGCTGAAATACCATATAGGAATGGTTCTCCAGAAAATTGACTTTCTTAAAGGTGTCTACCGAAATGAACACAATGAGCAGCACCGACAGTATTAGCACGATGAGGTTCATCACCTCGATTATTCGTGGTCTTCTCGGTCTTTCAGGCACAGTTGCCGGGACGGTATTTGCGGATGACATAGTGATGAGATGTTTTTATGAAATTAAAACATCTCATTGTTAAGATATGTTTAGACACCGATGCTCCACCATGTCACATATAATTATTGTATATAAGTGTAATAACTTGATAATAAGGAAAATATAATGGGGGGGTAATTGCAGCTTGTCGCGCAGCATTGCCAGCATCTGGGCTTTCTGCTTTTTTACCGTGATTTCAGCAATCCCCAGTCTCTTGGCTATTTCGGCATTCCTGAGCCCCTCTACAAAGCTCATTCTGAGTATTACACGATACTTCTGTGGCAGTGTCTCTATTGCCTGGTAGAGCATATCCAGTGCCTCCTGTTCAAGAATCGCCACATCAAGGTCGGGAGTTGCTTGCTCTGCAACCCCTGAATCAAGGTAGTTGTTACGTGAATTATTCTTCCTCACCAGGCTTACCGAACTGTGGAATATGCTCTTAAGCATGTAGGAATACCATGCCATTGAATTCCCGAGCCTGTGACGCTCATTGAATGAATCCATCACTGCATCCTGCACACAGTCCTCTGCCAGATAGGATAATTCATCCCCGAGCTGCCTTGAGGCATAAACAAGCAGCCCGGGATATAAATTCTCGTAGAAGGGTTCAAGCTTCCCTGAACGGAAGGATTTATAGATGTGGTCGTAATTAAACACATTGCAAATTTAACGATTTTCTCCAATATCCCAAACCTGAAATTATGATTAACAAAATTTCTTGCAAAAAGTGTAAAAATTTGATATACCTTTTCACATCCATTGCGCTCTATCTGTGTAAAGGCAGTAAAAATGGAATCAGTAAAAAGACTTCTATACCGATACATGATCGGAAAATGCACCTCCGGTGAGCTTGAAGAGCTCCGTCGGTGGGCTGAGGGCTCTCCCGAGCGTCAGGCCCTCCTGCATCGTCTTGCCGATGAGGATTATATCACCCGCCAGCTCGCGCGTCGCGAGCTTGTGCGCATCGAGCGTCCTATGGAGGATATGTCACGCCGCATATCTGCCTCGCGCCGCAGGCTGTGGTCAAGGTTTGTATCTGTGGCGGCAGTTGTGGCAGTGGTTATCGGGATAGGTGTCGCCTGTCATATATATAATGTGGGTGATGGTATAAGTCTTTCCACCGGAAATGCCCCAATGGCGGAAGCGGATGATTCGGTGAAGGTCAGGCGTCTTGACGAAATCCTTCCGGGCTCGGTCCGGGCACGCCTCACATCCACGTCAGGTTCAGCTGTCACACTCCGTGCGCAGGACACTTCTCAGGTTGGCAATCGGATACTCCTGTCGCATAACTGTCCTGTCGACCGTGTCCCGGAACTGTGCCTGGATGTGCCTCGCGGAGGAGAATTCAAGGTGGTACTTGAGGACAGCACCGAAGTGTGGCTCAATTCCGAGTCCACTCTGCGTTATCCCGAGGTATTCAGTCCTGGCGAACGCCGCGTCCAGGTGACAGGCGAGGCTTATTTTGTTGTAAAGCACGATGTTTCGCGCCCCTTCTATGTCGAGACCCCCGAACAGACTATCCGCGTCTACGGCACTTCCTTCAATGTCCGTGCCTATGCCGACGACCCCATAGTCTATACTACTCTTGAGGAGGGGTCGATATCTCTCACTCGCCGCGATTTCCATTCCGGAGAGGTTATGCTGTCTCCGGGTCATCAGGCAATGCTCGACCGCAACAACCCAAAAGTGGAAATGAAGGTGGTCGACCCCTCTGTCATCACTGGCTGGAGAAACGGACGCTTTGTGTTCGAGGAGCAGCCGCTCGCCTCGATAATGCGTGATTTGAGCCGATGGTATGATATTACTTACGAGTTTGCCGAAACTGAGCTTGAGAATATCGTGTTTATGGGAAGCATACCGCGTTATGCCGACTTCGCAACGGCAATCTCCATAATCGAGAAAAGCGGCGGTCTTAAATTCATTACTCATGGCGACAAAGTCCTCATCACAAGGCAACTGTAATCCTATATATAGAGAGACATCATTATCAATCTTTTTTATTTAACCCCTTCAAAAAACAATCTTACAATGAAGAAAGTACTATTAGCCCTGTTGCTGGCGGTCACATTGCTTGTGCCGCTCGACGGTTATGCGCGAGCGTACAATGTCTCATTCGACAAAGCCACGCCCGAGGCTGTGATCAACACTCTCAAGCACGATACCGGGCTGGAGTTTGTCTATCAGAAAGATATACTCAAGGCGGCAAAAAGCCCGGTGACATGCAATTACACTGGTCTGACCCTTGAGCAGATGCTTAATCGTGTCATATCTGTCAATATGTTTCTCGACTATGAAGTGGTTGATAAGACTGTCATACTCAAACGCCCAAATGTCGGTGTCGACATTGTTAAAGGTGATATAAAAGGTGTTGTCTACGATGTCGAGGAGAACGAGCCTCTCGCCGGTGCCACCATCATGATTGACGGCACCACCAAGATAACGGTCAGTGATGTTGACGGAAAATTCACCATATCTGACGTCACAGCTCTCAATCCTATGGTCACGGCAGTGTTTGTCGGCATGAAGCCTGTGTCGGTGAAAGTGACCCCTAAGAATATGCACGACATACGTTTCAATATGGAGACACATGTCACCATGATGAGCGAAGTGGTTGTGACTGGCTATCAGGACATCAAGAAAGAAAAAATGACTGGCTCCGTGGCAACAATAAGCTCCGAAAAGCTTGAGGAGCGTTATACCCTCAACCTGCTTGACAATCTTGAGGGACGTGTCGCAGGTCTATCCACCTATGGGGGCAAGCCCATCATCCGTGGCGTCGGCACCCTCAGCGGCTCTACTGCTCCGCTGCTTGTGGTTGACGGTCTGCCTATCGAGGGTAGCCTCGATGATATCAATCCTTATGACATCGAGAGTGTCAATGTGCTCAAGGACGCATCCGCATCCGCTATATATGGTGCGCGTGCTGCCAACGGCATTATAGTGGTCACAACCAAGAATGCTAAAAAGAAAGGTAAGATCGATATAGATTTTTCTGCCAACCTCACATGGTACGAGAACAGGAACATGGACTATCACGACAATTTCTATATGACTCCCGAAGAGCACATCAAGGCTGAGACTGAATATATGGAATACAAATATTTCGTCAAGGATGACGTCCGCAACAATGACCCTGAGCAGAATATTAAAAGTTTCCTTCAGGGATTGAAAACCGGACAGGCATACCCGAGTCTTATCGACTACTCTTATTATCAGCTTGCCACAGGAGCCATTGACCGTAATCAGCTCAACAGCATAATTGACGGGCTGAAAGGCAACAACTTTGCTCGTGACTATGCCGACAATGTGTATCGCCGTCAGTTGGTCCAGCAGTACAACATCGCCCTGCGCAGTGCGTCCGACAAGTCGCGCAACAGCATTGTCCTGAATTATAAGCACGACAACAGCGGCATGATCAATCACAAGTCCGAGTGGCTTAACATATCTTACAAAGGTAGCTTCGATATTGCCAAATGGCTTACTGCCACAGTGTCGATCAACTCTATATACTCTACCGATCGTACTTATGGATCTGATTATAACAGTTCGGCTGATAACCCATGGGCTTTTGCTCCTTACTATCCTTTCTATAATGCAGATGGCTCTATCAAGCTTCAGTACCCATGGTATAACGGTAATGAATGGTGGGATCCGGGTGAAGGTATGCACAATCTTGGCGTGAATGTCGTGGATGAGATGTACAACAACACTCAGACCGACCGTCGTCAGAACATGCGTTACCATGGCGATCTGCTCTTCAGGATTCTTCCCGGTCTTACTGCTAATGCTCAGTTCATCTATGAGGTTGACACTCAGAATCAGAAGCATCTTGCAACGGAAAAGAGCCATGCTGCGAGATCTATGCGTAACGCATTCGCTTACCGCACTGCCGAGGGCACAGTGGATTACTATACTCCACGCTCGGGCGGTTTCCTTCAGACCAATGAGATCGAGGGCAACTACTGGACTGCCCGCGGTCAGCTAAACTACTCCCGCACATTCGGCAAGCACGATATTGCAGCCATAGCCGGTCTGGAGTTCCGCGAGACAACCAGCAAGGGCACCAAGGCTCTTGCTCTCGGATACGATGAGCAGTTGCAGTCAAGCTCCACTCACACTGTCGACTTCGGCAAGCTTAGCCAGATGCGCAACAGCCCGCTATTCATGTTGGAGGCCGGAGGCTACCCTTGCAATCAGTTTGTGTTCGGTCCCTATATGGAGGATGGTATGGGTCTCGTACCCGAGGTCAATCACCGTTACGGCTCAGGATATGCCAACCTCACATACACTTACGATGAGAAGTACAATGTGTTCGGTTCGTTCCGTAAGGACTATGCCGATGTGTTCGGTCTCAATTCCAAGTTCCGTGGCAAGCCTCTGTGGTCGGTAGGTGCCGGATGGAATGTGCATAACGAGGGTTTCGTACGGGATTTTGCCCCTTGGCTAAGCTTCCTTAAGCTGCGAGTGTCCTATGGTGTGACAGGCAATATATATCAGGGTGCTACATCTGTGATGACAGCCTCAGCCGGAGAGATCAACGGCAATACCAATCTGCCGTTTGGCACAGTGACCTCTCCTGCCAATCCTGATTTGCGTTGGGAGCAGAACCGTACCACCAACGTCGGTCTCGATTTCAGCCTATTCAACTATCGTCTGCGCGGATCATTCGATTTCTATAATAAGGTCGGCAAAGATATATTCAACGGCATTAATCTCGATCCGACAACCGGATTCACTTCCATTGTCGCCAATGCAGCATCCATACGCAACCGTGGTGTCGAGCTTGTTGCAAGCTATGACTGGTTTGTGCCTCGTAGCCGTCGTGATTTCTCCTGGACTACAAGTTTGACATTCACCTACAATACCAACGAGGTCACCGATGTCGAGAACCCGGCAACCATAGCCCATCAGCTTATCAGCAAGCCTTATAAGGTCGGATATCCGGTCAATGCCATGTGGAGCTATCGTTTCGCCGGCATCTCTGACAAGATAGGGCAGGAGGGGCAGACTCTTTTCTATGTGGAGAATGGGGCTGTGCAGCATAACGCTTCAGGCAGGAGTATAGATATACTTGAATTCTCCGGACAGAGCGACCCCAAGTACATTATGGGTATCGACAACACCTTCAAGTGGAATGGGCTGAGCCTTGGTTTCGTGCTTGCATATTATGGCGGACACAAAATGCGTGCATTGGCTCAGACGGAAGTGTTCAACACGTTCACATCTCCAATGGCTTCTTACTTTGTTGACGCATGGACCCCTGAGAATAAGACCGATGTCCCGGGGCTTGGCATTTACTCTTCCACCTTGATAGGCTCTGAGCCGAGTTACTCGAATACCGCAGTCCGCGATGCCTCATTCCTTAAGCTTCGCAATATTGTGCTCGGTTACACAATTCCTGAGACTTGGCTGCGCCGTTTCGGAATAAATCTGCTCACAGTCAGTTTCCAGGTCAACAATCCTAAGGCTTTGTGGACTGCCAATGATATTGGCGTTGACCCTGAGACACTTGGAATACGCAGGCCCACCTCCTATATGGTAGGGCTTAATCTTAATCTCTGATAATTTTTAGTTTAGAGATTGAAATTAATAAAGAGTATCAACAATACGTTAATTTTGAAAAATATGAAAATCAAATATATAGCGGCGGGTATGATTGTAAGTGCGATTGCAATGTCATCATGTTCGGACTTCACTGAGATCGATGCCAAAGGCAAGAACTTGCTTAACCGTACCCAGGACCTTGAACTGCTCCTTAATGCCGACTACAGCCTCAGGGCGACGACAATGCAGGAGGTGTGCGGTGACCTTATATATGCGTACTCTCCATTGTCAACCATCCTAAAAGTGCCTGTAAAGACTACCAATTCCATTATTATGGGATGGGATGAGGCCGGACATGATGAAAAACTTCCGGAGCTTACCGCATCCGATGCATGGTATTCAGGGTGCTATGAATACATAGGGCGTATCGCCAACCCGATTCTGTCGATGGTGGATGCTGCCGATGGTGATGGTGCCACCAAGGCTGCTTTGAAGGCTGAGGCATATGTGGTGCGTGCTTACTTCCACTTTCTTGCTGTTCAGAAATTTGCGCCTGCCTACAATCCTGCCACAGCGTCTCATACCGTGGCTCTGTCATATGTCAAAGAGGACCAGGACATAAAGTCACCTACCGAACCGGTGACATTGGATGTGTTCTATGACAATATCATAGCTGACCTTGATGCTGCCGACGAGCTTGATGCCCTTCCTGAGTCGGCAGTCAATCAGCTACGTTTCAGCAAGCCTTGTCTTTATGCCATCCGCGCGCTCGTGCACATGTCGATGCAGAGATATGACCTTGCCGCGCAGGATGCCCGGAGGGCTTTGGATATAAAGAGCACCGTAGCCGATTATAACAGCATGCTTACCACATGCTATGGAGGTATAACCGGGGCCCCTTATCAGGCTATCCTGCGTAAGAAGCTTGAATGTCCGGAGGACTATTTCGCTGACTATAATATCGAGTTCTACAACACATGGCTGAATGTCGGTCAGCTTGAACCGGGACATCTGATTCATGACAGGTTCAACACTCTTAATGCTTCATATGAAGGACTTATGGATCCTTCTCAGATGATGATAGGTGTCCCCGGGCTTTTCATGACTATGGATATGGATTCTTCGTGGCCTGTTATAGGTCTGCGTTCCACTCAGATGTATCTTGTGCTTGCCGAATGTGCCATCGGCGAGGGGCATTACAATGAAGCCATGGGGCATCTTGACAAGATCCGTGTTAACCGTATCGACCCTTCGGTGTATGCTCCCCTCGAAGGTTCCGTGAACGACAAGGCTACAGCCATCGGGCATCTCAAGAGCACTGCCCTTGGAGAGAACATGATGTCGGTATGGTCGTTCGTCGACAAGAAGCGTTGGACACAGCTCGATGACTACAAGGAGACCTACAGGCGCACACTTGTCGAAATAGACATGACTCTCACCCCCGAGTCGTCACTATGGGTGTTCCCGATACCTCAGAACGTCATCAACAATAATCCCAATTTCAAGCCTTATATGAACTAATCTTAATTTTGCAGGGACACACCGGCGGAGCGAGCTGTAGCTTCAGAAACACAAAAACAAACAGCTTTTTCAAGACATCTCCACCATATACACTCCGCCCTGTGTCCCTGCATATTAATTCAATCACAATGAAACAATTATCAATTCTTGCACTCGGTGCTGTCGCAGTGTTGACAGCCTGCAACTCCCGCCCTGCCAATCAGTTCGATCTCAAAGGCACAATTGACGGTGCCGACGGGCAGACTATCTATCTTGTGTATGCTCGGAATGACTCGGTAAAGACTGACAGTACTGTTATTGCTGATGGGACATTTGCGTTTACCGGCATTGCTGAGGTTCCGGTCAGTGCGACGTTCTACATGGGCGACGTCATGAACTGGGAAAGCAAGACACGTGCCGGCATATATCTTGAGCCTTCCGAGATGACCGTGACAGGTCTTACTGCCGAGGATTTCAGCGGAGCGAAAATATCAGGTTCAAGGACTCAGGATGAGATGTACGAGTACGAGGCTCTTATACGCCCCATACAGGAGGAGATAAAGTCGGTGCGTCAGGCTATGCAGGGTGCCGATCAGCTTGCACGTCCGGCACTTGAAGCAAAATCCGACTCTCTCGGGAATATTTATGATACAATGACAATTGAGTTCATCAAGTCTCATCCTGCATCCTACTATTCCGCTGTCCTCCTGAATATGACAGCCGGACATATGTCCTATCCCGATCTTAAAGCCGCATTCGATGGTCTTACTCCGGAAGTGCAGGCTTCCGCAGAGGAGGTGGCACAGGAACTCGAAGTTCTTGAGTCGATCCAGCCGGGAAAACCAGCCCCTGACCTTATCGGCAATAACCCCGACGGAAAGGAGATAAGGCTCAGCGACCTCAAGGGCAAAGTTGTGCTTATCGACTTCTGGGCTACATGGTGCGGCCCATGTCGTGCCGCCCTTCCTCATGTCAGAGAGCTTTACAATAAGTATCACGATAGGGGATTCGAGGTGTTCTGCGTGGCAGACAATGACTCATCTCCGGACAAATGGAAAGAGGTGATTGTGGAGGAAGGCATTGAGGATTATCACAATATCCTTCGCGGACTCAAGATGAACACCACCCCTGACGGACAGTTTGCCGGCTACGATAAGTCAGGCGACCAAAGCGACAAGTATGCGGTCCATTATCTCCCCACCAAGTACCTGATTGCAGCCGACGGCACTGTGATCGGTAAGATGGATACCAACGAGGAGCTCGATGCACGCTTTGCCGAGATCTTCAGATAAACGCTGTCTTATAGACCTCTGGGAGTAGAAATATTACCGAAAAGGGCGTAAGTTACAAATATTTATTGTACTTTTGTTTTCAAAAGTTGCTTATGTCCCTTTTCGTATCTTTTCTTGACAACGGACACACAACTAACTATCCAATCATTTTCTAACATCCATAACAAGATGAAAAAATTATCAATTCTCGGTCTCGGCATGCTTGTTGTCATGAGTGCTTGTAACTCAAAGCCCTCTACCGAGTACACCATCAACGGTACTACCGACCTTCCCGACGGAGAGTGGGTACGTCTCCACTTTATGGTGGACAGAGACTCTGTATTTAAGGACAGCGTAGCCGTAGTTAACGGTGCTTTCACATTCACCGGCAACATCGAGCTTCCCAAGCAGTGCACCATCTACTCTGGCGAGCCCTCTTACACTAACAAGAAGATGCGTCAGATGATCATCGAGCCGGGTACAATCACCATCGCTCTCAATGGCGACGATTACTCCAAGGCTGAGATCTCAGGTTCTGAAATCAATGCTCAGAACGACTCTCTCAGCAGCATCCAGGAGGCAGTGTATGCTCAGATAATGCCTCTGCGCCAGGAATTCATGGCTGCTCAGAACGATTCTGTTAAGATGGATTCTCTCCAGACTGTATATGACGGTCTCATCTCTCAGGTGAAGGACGCTCAGATGAACTTCCTCAAGACTCATCCTGCATCTCTCTATTCTCCCATGGTGCTTCAGCAGGTGAAGAACGATCTTAGCCTTGAAGAGCTCAAGGAGATCTACAACTCTTTCACTCCCGAGGTTCAGGCTGCTGACGAGGCTACCGCCAAGTACATCGCCGCTCTTGAAGCTATCCAGCCCGGCGCGCAGGCTCCAGAAATCTCAGGAAAGGACCAGAACGGCAATGATGTCAAGCTCAGCGACCTCAAGGGTAAGGTTGTGCTTATCGACTTCTGGGCTACATGGTGCGGTCCATGCCGTGCTTCACTCCCACACGTAAAGAGCATCTATGACACTTACAAGGATAAGAACTTCGCTATCCTCGCAGTGTCTCTCGACCGTGACCAGGACGCATGGAAGGAATTCATCAACACTCAGAACAGCGGTCTTGAGCTTTACAGCAACGTATTCGACGAGGGTGGCAAGAATTCCGACAACTATGCTATCCAGTACATCCCCTCTAAGTTCATCGTTGATGCCGAGGGTAAGATGGTAGGCCGCTTCGACGGAGAAGAAGAACTTGACGCCAAGCTCGCCGAGCTCGTTAAGTAATATATATGTGTTGTCTCGCGGCTTCTGGCCGCGGCTTCACATTTGGAAAAAAGAAAAGATACAACAACGGACATAAGCAACTTTTTTATGAAAAAGCTGATAGCATTATTGGCTTCAGGGGCTGTTATGCTCTCTGCCCAAGCCAAGGAGGACGTGAGTGTTCTCTATGTGGGAGGTTCTCCCGACATCAATACCATAGGTGGGGTCTCCATCGATTCGGCTGTGATCGCGAAGTCAGTGAAGGAGCGTACAGCCGATTTTACAAAGTTCCTGAAGCAACGTTTCAATAAGGTCAGGGCTGTCGACGGCAAGGACTACACCTCCGGAATGTCGGACGGATATGATGTCACAGTGTTTGACGGTCGTCCTAAAGCGATACGTCCCGCCGTACGTGAGACTGACGATAAAGGCAGGATCATAAAGTACATCCGTCCCGCCTATCTCCCCGACGATTTTGACCGTGCCGCAGTATGTATCGCTGAGATGAGCGAGGATCTGGGACGCTCGGTCGGCACAAAGAACGACTGGTTCTGTCTGTGTCTCGATAACTATGCCCACAATTGGAAAAAGGATCACGCCATATTCAACGGTCCCTTCAAAGTCAGCATCAGATCAGAGATGCTGCCAACTCCCGAAAATGCAAAAGAATATTGTCCTATCTACGGTTACACTCTTCCTGAACTGACCGAAATGTGGCTTGTGCATAGTGCGGTGACCCCTGAGAACGGAAAACGCATAGGCATGGTGTCGCGTCCGTGGGGCTATACCGACTCCCCCGAAGCGGAGATTATTTCGAGCGGTGTATGCGCCAAGAGCATTGATGCTGTAGCCATAGGGCGTCACGGCAACTTTTTCCATTGGGGTTTTGCCGCCAAGCCGTCTGATATGACCGAGCCTGCCAAGGCGGCACTTGCCAATGCCATAGTGTATATGAAGGATTTTAACGGCAGGCATGTCATAGCACGCAAGAAGGACGAGGGTATAGCCACCCGCGATAGGGCGACAGCCGCTAAGTATACAGTCTCACGCGCATGTTGGAAGGACCGATTTGATACCAATATGAAGTTTTATCATATGATGGATAGTATGATAACTGCCGTGAAATCCAGGAAAGCGGCAGGAGAGAAGCTTTTGCCTGCTGATGAGATGTATCTGAAGTTTCCGGCACCTGAGAAGCCTGTGCAGGAGCCGTACGATCAGTATTTGCAGAAACAGGATCCTAAGCTTTATGAGATATTCGGTGAGGATGAGGAGGAATACGCCCGCTATTACGACAAAAATCGTCCATACTTTACCACCGATGGTGCTTATGGGATTGTGGTCGACCAGGATGCCCGCTCACTGAAGATTGCCAACAATGATATACGGTTGCTCTACAAGGCGGTCGAGCTTCTTGAGAATGGCGGCAATGATGCCGAAAAGGGCAGGCGGCTCCTTGAGCGTTACACTCTCTGCCGTTTCTCTACCCCAGCACAGTGGAAATCATGGCTTGATGCCAACCGCGACCGAATGTTCTTCACCGAAAGCGGCGGATGGCTCTGGCTCGTGGATACGCTTGATCCGGCTGTCCCCGGAAACGACTATTCGGTACGCGACAAGTCGGATGGGAATGCTCCTGTGGTGCCAGCCGTACCTGCCGGTGTGACTGATGCCGATAATCCGGTGGCTCTTAAGGCTGAGTTGGCTGACGGTCCTGACGGCACTAAGGATGTGGTGGTCACTATGACTGTTCATGACGGGTTCCATACCTACGCCACTCTTGCCGGCGGAGATTCGTTTATACCTACCGAAATTACAGTGGAACTGCCTGAGGGGTATGAAAAAGTCGGAGAACTGGTGCTTCCTGCGCCGTCACCTTCGGCTACTGCTACCACTTACTATATTGGCACAGGGGTGTTCCGTCAGCGCATCAAAGGCTCAGGCACAGGGGTAGTGACCTGCAAGATACGTTATCAGGTGTGTGATGCCTCAATATGCATGCCCCCTGTCACAAAGACATTCGATCTTACTCTCTGATTAAGAATTTTATAATAGACCAAATGACCAGGGGCTATAGTTTTTTTAATATAGTCGCTGGTCATTTGGCCTATTATAAAATATGGTTCTATGGTCCTATAAAAAGTTCCTGCCTTGGAGGAATACTTTGGTAATGAGAGGTTCAGTATAGGAATACAGCAGATAGGCGGCAGAGGGGAGTGGACGCGTGAGGAAGAATGAAGCCGTCTTGCCCGGAGTGATTGATCCGTAGCTCTCGGCAAGCCCCATTGCCGCCGCTCCGTTGAGAGTGGACGCATTGAGCGACTGCTCCGGAGTGATCCGCAGCTGTATGCATCCGAGCGACGACATGAACCGCATGTCGCCTGACGGTGATGAGCCGGGATTATAGTCCGAGGCAATGGCTACAGCGGCACCAGCCTTGATAAGCTCGCGTGCAGGGGCGTGACACATATTCAGGAAGAATGAGGCTCCCGGAAGTACGGTTGCAATGGTGTCGGAGGTCGCGAGTATGTCTATCTCGGTCTGGCCGATGTTCTCAAGATGGTCCACAGATGCAGCTCCGTGTTTTACTCCCACCTGCACTCCGCCTGAACAGTGGAGCTGATTGGCATGAAGGCGGGGGGTAATGCCGTAGCGTTCGGCATGGTTGAATATCCTGTCGGTCTGTTCAACTGTGAAAAATCCCTGCTCGCAGAACACGTCCACATAGTCGGCAAGCCTTTCGGCCGCCACAGCAGGAATCATCTCGCGGCACACATAGTCGACATATTCCTCCTGCCTGCCCTCATAGGCACGGCCTACGGCATGTGCTCCAAGGAATGTTGAGCGCACTGCCAACGGATATTCCTCCTTTATGCGGGCTATCACGCGGAGCATCTTCAACTCATCTTCAAGAGTCAGTCCATATCCGCTCTTTAGCTCTACTGCACCTGTGCCCGAGGCTATTATGGCGTCAAGTCGTGGTGCCGCTTCCTCAAATAGCTGTTGCTCGGTGTAGCCGTGCAGACGGTCAGCGGAATTGAGTATGCCTCCTCCTCGGGCGGCTATCTCCGCATAGCTCAGACCGTTGATTTTGTCGACGAATTCCTTTTCACGGTTTCCGGCAAACACCAGATGGGTGTGTGAGTCGCAGAATGCAGGGAAGAGCCAACCTCCGCGGGCATCAATCTCTTCGTCGGCACGTTCCGGACATTCCGACATTTTACCGAAGGAATGTATCCTGTCACCGTCTGTCATCAGCCATGCATCGTGAAGCTCAGGGAGGTGGTTCATCACTTCACCGCGAAGCGGACAGTCGGCGTGATCACGCACGCCGACTATCGCTCCTATGTTCTTTATAAGGAGCATACTGTGTTAATTCTGACGGAGGAACTGGACTGACTTTTCAATGAACGGATACATCACTGTATCGGTCTGTATGAAAGGCACTTCACGACGGAATGCATTATGGAATTCCTCGATTGTATCCGACGATTTGAGCGGACGGCGGAAATCGAGAGCCTGAGCGGCGTTGAACAGTTCTATGGCAAGCACTCGTTCGGCATTCTCTGCCACACGTATCAGTTTGGTAGCTGCATTCGAGCCCATTGACACATGGTCCTCCTGTCCCTGGGAAGAGGGAATGGAGTCGACACTGTTGGGCCAGCAAAGACCCTTGTTCTGGCTCACGATAGAGGCGGCTGCATACTGAGGTATCATAAAACCGCTGTTCACGCCCGGTTTTGCCACAAGGAACGACGGTAGCTGACGCACACCCGAGATGAGTTTATAGATACGGCGTTCGGAGATGTTTGCAAGTTCGGCGAGTGCGATGGCAAGGAAATCCATTGGCAGTGCGATAGGCTCGCCATGGAAATTGCCGGCTGAAACTATAATATCCTGGTCGGGGAATATTGTGGGATTGTCAGTAGGGCTGTTGATCTCATCCTCGATCTTCCCTTTCACATATGCTATGGTGTCCTTGGCTGCGCCGTGAACCTGCGGGATGCAGCGGAAAGAGTAGGGGTCCTGTACATGCTTCTTGGGGTGAGCGGCTATCTCGCTGCCTTTGAGGTATTCACGGATTGTGGCTGCTGTTTCGATCTGTCCCTTGTGGTTGCGCACACGGTTCACCTCATCGCCGAAAGCATCCACTCTGCCGTCAAATGCATCGAGCGACATGGCTGCGATCTTGTCGGCCTGGCGGCTCAGGCGCAGAGCCTTGATGAGCGCGTCCACAGCATGGGCTGACATGAACTGGGTGCCGTTGAGCAGTGCGAGACCCTCTTTTGATTGCAGGTCGATAGGACGCCATCCCATATTGTCAAGAGCCTCTGATGCAGGTATGATGTGTCCGTGCCACATCACCTCTCCGAGTCCGAGCAGAGGGAGGCTGAGGTTGGCGAGGGGTGCGAGGTCGCCGGATGCTCCGAGTGATCCCTGGCTGAACACAACAGGGAGGATGTCGGCATTGTAGAAGTCGATGAGCCGCTGCACTGTGGCTAACTGCACTCCTGAATTGCCGTAGGAGAGCGACTGTATCTTGAGCAGGAGCATCAGTCGTACTATCTGTGGTGCCACACGGTCACCGAGTCCGCACGCATGTGACATCACAAGATTCTTTTGCAGCTGTGTCAGGCTCTCCTTGTCGATCGATATATTGCAGAGCGATCCGAATCCGGTGGTGATTCCGTATATAGGATCGGTCTGTGATTCCATCTTTTCATCGAGGTATCTGCGGCACTTTTCGATACGTTCCACAGCCTCTTCTGAGAGTGACAATGATGCATGCTGATTGAGTATCTCTTCGACCTTCTCAATGGTCAGCCATTCGGAGGATATTTCGTGGTTCATACTATTGTTTGTATGATTATGATTCTTGGTTATTGTTTTGAGTAAGGATGGTGATGTGGCGCGATTTATGCCACATCACCATCATGATGATATGGTTATGCAAGAGCGTTGTCGAGCACTGAGTCGTCGGCGAAGTTGGGCAGGGTGACTGTCATGCCGGGTGTGCGGTCCATCTCTCGCCTGATAGCGTCGATAGCACCGCTGTTGCGTGCCCATGAGCGGCGCGCTATACCGTTGTTGACATCCCAGAGGAGCATACGGCTTATGCGGGTGTCTGATTCGGGACTTCCGTCGATCACCATGCCGAAGCCTCCGTTGACCACCTCGCCCCAGCCTACGCCGCCACCGTTGTGGAGAGACACCCAGGTAGCTCCGCGGAAGGAGTCGCCGATCACGTTGTGGACAGCCATGTCGGCACAGAAGCTTGAGCCGTCATAGATGTTTGAGGTCTCGCGATAGGGCGAGTCGGTGCCTGACACGTCATGGTGGTCACGTCCGAGCACTACAGGGCCTGAAAGTTCGCCACGGCGGATAGCTTCATTGAAGGCAAGTGCTATCTTGGCACGTCCTTCAGCATCGGCATAAAGAATGCGCGCCTGAGAGCCCACCACTAAATGGTTCTCCGCCGCCGACTTGATCCAGTGTATATTGTCATCGAGCTGTCCGCGTATATCTTCCGGTGCGGTCTTGGCTATCTCTTCAAGCACTTCGGCGGCGATGCGGTCGGTGACTGCAAGATCCTCCGGTGTGCCTGATGCACACACCCAGCGGAACGGTCCGAAACCGTAGTCGAAGAACAGTGGTCCCATGATGTCCTGAACGTACGACGGATAGCGGAACTCTCCGTCGGCTTTCATCACATCGGCTCCTGCGCGTGACGCTTCGAGCAGGAATGCGTTGCCGTAGTCGAAGAAGTACATTCCGGCATCAGTAAGCTTATTGATAGCGGCAATCTGACGGCGCAGTGAATCCTGCACGCGGTTGCGGAATTCCTCAGGATTGTCAGCCATCATGGCGTTTGACTCCTCAAATGTAAGTCCTGCCGGATAATATCCTCCAGCCCACGGATTGTGGAGCGATGTCTGGTCCGATCCCAGGTCAACGCTCTCGCCTTCGGCTGCGAGGCGTTCCCAAAGGTCGACGATATTGCCGAGATAAGCCATCGACACTGCCTTTCCGGCTGCGCGTGCTTCACGTATGCGTGGGATAAGTTCGTCAAGAGAGTCGTGAACCTCATCTACCCATCCCTGTGCATGACGTTTCTCGACAGCCTTGGGATTTATTTCAGCTACCACGCTTACCACTCCGGCTATATTTCCGGCTTTGGGTTGTGCGCCCGACATGCCTCCGAGACCCGATGACACGAATAGCATTCCCGATGTGGAGCGGCGTGACTCGGTGAAGCGGCGGCGGGCTGCATTGAGCACTGTGATGGTGGTGCCGTGCACAATACCCTGCGGGCCTATGTACATATATGAGCCGGCAGTCATCTGTCCGTATTGCGATACGCCGAGCGCGTTCATCCTTTCCCAATCGTCAGGCTTGGAGTGATTGGGGATGACCATACCGTTGGTGACCACTACTCTCGGAGCCTCCTTGTGTGATGGGAATAGCCCGAGTGGATGGCCTGAGTACATCACGAGAGTCTGCTCGTCGGTCATTTCCGACAGATATTTCATTACGAGGAGATACTGTGCCCAGTTCTGGAACACCGCGCCGTTGCCGCCATAAGTGATGAGCTCATGCGGATGTTGTGCCACGGCAGGGTCCAGATTGTTCTGGATCATCATCATTATCGCGGCTGCCTGCTGAGACTTTGCGGGATACATTTCCACCGGGCGGGCATACATCTTGTAGTCGGGGCGGAAACGGTACATATATATGCGCCCATATGTGCGGAGTTCGTTTACAAACTCCGGTGCCAGTTCGGCATGGAACTTCTGCGGGAAATATCGCAGTGCATTCCTGAGGGCGAGTCGCTCCTCTTCGGGGGTGAGTATCTGCTTGCGTCGGGGAGCATGGCTCACTGATTCGTCACGCGGACGGACGGGGGGGAGCACATCAGGTATTCCCTGTTTCAATTGAGCCTGGAAATCGGAAGTTTCTGAAACTGTCATATATATTTGTGTGTTCTTAGATTTTTGATTCTACTGTCTTAAGCACGTCAGCCTCAAGTCGCTCAGCCTCTGCGGTAATAGCCTCTGCGCGAGCCACAAGCTCGTCGGCGAGGGCGCGGTTCTTAAGCCCTGCGGCATTGATTTTCACATTGAGGCAGGCTCCGCGCACTGCTGCTCGCGCTGCGAGTGCTCCCACTCCTGCATCGCTGACTGATGCGGGGTTGCCTTCCTCTGCCATTTTCTGTGCGAGAGGGAACACTTTGATGGCCTGTTCCATTGTGCGCAGTGGCACTCGTGTGGCGTATTCTGTTGCCGATTCCATCGCTTCTGCGCGGGCTGCTTTTTCTGCATCCGTGCCTTTGGGCATCGAGAATACTGCCATGATGCGGTTGAATGCCTGGGTGTCCTCATCGACAAGGGCGGTGAGGGTGTCGACAAGCACACGACCCTCCTCGGCAGCATCTGAGAACTCTTTCCAGCGGTCGTCCCATCCTGCCTTGTGGGCTGACAGGTTGGCTACCATTGTGGCAAGAGAGGCTCCGAGTGCCCCCATGTATGCCGAGATGGAGCCTCCGCCGGGTGCCGGTGATTCGGATGCGGTCTCATCGGCAAATTCTTTACATGTCATGTCAACGAGTTTCTTCTCCCCGGCGTTGTCCGAGGCTATCAGATACTCGATGATCTTCTCGTTTGCATCAAACGGTTTCAGTTCGTCAAGCCCCATTGACTTGACTGCCATACGTACTATTTCGCTCTCGGGTATGCCTGATGAACGCTGCTGCTTGTGAAGGAAGTAGCGGCCGGCATCGGTGATGGCACTCTTGGGCACGAGTCCCACGATTTCGGTGCCTGTTACTCGGATTCCGCGAGCATTGGCTGCACGGCTCACTTCATCGAACGCCACATGGAGTGGGGTAGTGGTGATGTCGGTGATGTTCATCGACACCTGTGCTATGCCGTATTCGTCAATGAACCATCCTATCGCCTTGGTGCAGGGCAGGGTGCCGGGCTGCATGAGCGGGGTGCCGTCCTCAGCCTTGAGCGGTTTGCCGTTGGGCTTGCCCCCTTCGCGCATGGGGCGTCCCTTTTCGCGCACGTCAAATGCTATTGCATTGGCACGGCGTGTGGAGGTGGTGTTGAGGTTGAAGTTGACTGCGATGAGGAAATTGCGGGCTCCGATGGCTGTAGCTCCTGTGCGTGCCACTTCATCATCGAAAGGACGGTCGCCGAAATCGGCACCGCTGCCAGGCTTGCCAAGGCGGTCGGCGAGAGCCTCGTATTCACCCTTGCGGCATACGGCAAGGTTCTTGCGCTCGGGGGTGAATGCTGCCGCCTCGTAGCAGTAGACCGGTATATGCAATTCGTCAGCCACCCTGCGGGCAAGCTGACGGGACAGTTCGGCACACTCTTCGAGAGTGACACCGCTTACAGGGACAAACGGGCACACATCGGTGGCTCCCATGCGGGGATGCGCGCCGTGATGCTTGCTCATATCTATGACTTCGGCTGCTTTCCTGATACCCTGGAATGCCGCTTCGATTACATCTTCGGGGGTTCCTACGAATGTGACTACCGTGCGGTTGGTGGCTTCTCCCGGGTCAACATCGAGCAGACGCACGGATGATGCATTGCATATCGCATCGGTTATTGCTTTAATAGCGGTTTTGTCACGACCTTCGCTGAAATTAGGTACACACTCTATCAGCTTTGTTTCCATTGATTTATTATTTTTAAGGTTGGGTTTATCGTTACACTCTGTTAGCTATGTGACAGTCTATCTTTCCTGAGGCTTTTCAGACGGAAATGAGTAGTTGAAACATCAAGGGCAAAATTAGTAAAATATATGGAAAATCCCACTCATCGGAGCAGGATTTTATATTTCGATGCGACATTATCGCACTATTTTGGCATTGTGTGGGTATAACTTTGCTGAAAAATTTTACAACTATGACTGCTGTGACTAAAGAAAGGAAGCCCCGAACTAAAAAGGAGAAACGTGCGATGCCTGTTTCTGAGAAGTTCTATATGGATATGATGATGAGGATCAACAGTGTCCTGCCGTCACCTGAGAACAGAGAGGTTATCGTGATGATGTGCAAGCATATCAACGGTATACCGTTCAATCCTGATGATTTCGGTGCACTGTCCGAAGTAGCCTATATGTTGCTGCTGCCCGAGATCGACCGGGCTATGGCGCGGTCACGGGCTGCCAGGGAGAGGGCAAGGAAGAGGAAACTTGCGTCAGAATATGCCAAGACCGAAGATGAAGACAAGCCCGATGCACAAAGGTGCGAGCCATCGCAGGCAGAACACTATGATGCTGACGCTGACGGTGCTTCTTCCGTGACTGTTGATAAGTTCTCCTCTGATGATTCCGCGGTCCAGGACCCATCCGACGAAGAGGGAGATGATCATGCCGCCGACAGGGAGGAGAATATTGGAGGAGAAGTAGTCAAAGAAGTTGAATATCGTCATCCCGAAGACTTTCAGCCAGTTCAGCGACCCGAAGGAGAGTGCGCACAGTGTGCCGAGAATCATGGCTATACCGATGGTGAGCGCGGTGGAGGCGCGACGCGACATCCCGAATTCTTCAGCAAAGTATGCAATGGAGATCTCAGCCATGGATATGGTGGAGGTGATGGATGCGAGAAAAAGGAGGAAGAAGAAAAGCGTGGACCAGAACACTCCTCCCCCGATGTGCATGAATATGGACGGTAGCACCTCGAATACAAGTTTCGGGCCTGCTGCCGGTTCCTGTCCGAATGTGAACACTGCCGGAAATATGATTACGCCTGCAAGTATTGCCACAAATGTGTCAAGCCCTGCCGTGATGAGTGCGGTCCTTACGAGTGGAGTGCCCTTTGTGAAATAGCTTGAATAGGTGATAAGGCAACCGAGCCCGAGGCTCAGTGAGAAGAATGCCTGCCCCATGGCACTGAGCACCACTGACGGTGTGACCTGCGAGAAGTCGGGCATAAATAGGAATTTCAATCCTTCGGCAGCCCCAGGCATCATGAGTGAATTGGCTACAAATATTATAAGGATAACGAACAGCATGGGCATGAGTATATTGCTCATCTTTTCGATCCCTTTCTGTACACCGCGCACGAGTATCACATAGTTGACGGCAAGAAATATCATGGTCCATACCACAGGTCCGATGTCGCTTGAGGCGTAAGCGTCAAACTGGTCATGCAACCCCTCGGGAGTGGTGGCACCTCCGAATCCTGATATCGATCTTATGGTATACTCCAATGTCCATCCCGCGACCACAGAGTAGAAGCTGAGGATAAGGATCGATGCCGTGATGCCGATGTAGCTTACCCATCCCCATGCTTTTCCAGGGGATAGCGAGCGGAATGCTCCACGGATATTGGAGCCTGTGCGACGTCCGATAATGAATTCGGCACATACCACAGGTACACCGATTATAAATATGAAGAACAGATCGATGAGCAGGAATGCTCCTCCGCCGTGTACCCCTGCTTCGTATGGGAAACGCCATATATTGCCCAAGCCTACCGCAGATCCGACGGTGGTGGCTATAACGCCGAGGCGCGTGGCGAACTGTGTGCGCTGTCCGTTGTTCATCTACGGCGTTTGCGTGAGGTCGATTTCTTTTGAGTACCGCCCTTTGCAGGGATTTTGAGTTTTTGGTTTATCTGTAGTCTTGTATCGGTTTTCTTCATGCCGTTTGCAGCCTGGATCGCAGCCACTGTTGTGCCGTATTTGCGGGATATGCGGTCAAGAGTTTCACCCTTTTTTACAACGTGTGTTGTGGTGCGGGCTGCTTTGGTCTGCTGGGTGTTCTTCTTTGCCGCAGGTTGTGCTTTTTTCTCGGCTGCTTTGGGTGCGCTTACGCTTTTTGATGAAGATGCTGTTTCGGCAGGTGAGTTTGATTCCTGATCGTTGTGGGGGAATACCTGAGCGACCTCCTGAGCAGCCTGTACGCGCACTTCGTCAGGAGTTATATGCTCCACCACCTCGATGGTAAGCCTGTCGCCGGCTTTGACTTTGCCGCGGCGCAGCTTGTTCCAGCGTTTGATGTCGGTGGCCGAGACACCATACTGTTTGGCTATGTCACGTATGTTCTCTCCGCGCTCCACCACGTGGGTCTTTGTCACTATGCGTTCGGTGGCTTGCGATGCTATCTCATTGTTGACCGGGGCATTGGATGTCTGTTTCTCTGCATTGGCGAGGTTGGATTTGCCTCCGTCCGATACGATGGCGGGGGTTGTCGATGTGGAGCCTCCGGGTTCGGCTGTCGTGCGTCGGGCATAGAGGTCCTTGTCATATTCGAGGATGCGTTTCTCGCTCATTATATAGCTCAGGCACTGCTGGGTTGGTAGTGTGAGACTGTAGGGACGGTAGTCGCCGGGAATCATATCCTTGAGGAACTGAGGATTAAGCATCCTTATTTCGTCTACTGGGATGTTGAGTACAGCAGCTATCTGATTGAAATGCACATGCCTGTTGATCTGTACGGTGTCGGTGGTGAGATGCCTTTTCACAATTGTGGGCGATATGCCGTGATGACTGTAGTAGTTCATCACGTAGTTGGCGGCAATGAACGCCGGCACATAGCCTCGTGTCTCGGCAGGGAGGAAGTCATAGATGTCCCAGAAATCCTTTTTCACTTCGCCTTCTGCTCCTGCCCGGCGCAGAGCCTTGTTGACATTGCCTGGTCCGCAGTTGTAAGCGGCGATAGCGAGTGACCAGTCATTGTAGATGTCGTGCAGCTGCTTGAGATAGCGTGCGGCGAGTCGTGATGACATTCTTGGATCACGGCGTTCGTCGACAAGCGAGTTGATCTCCATGCCGAGACCCTTTGCGGTTGCCGGCATGAACTGCCATAGGCCTACGGCACCGGCACGCGACACGGCATTGGGATTGATGGCTGACTCTATTACGGGGAGATATTCAAGCTCCAGGGGCATACCCTCTTTCAGCAGTTCCTCTTCAAAGAAACGTCCGTAGTAATTGTGCAGTGCAAGCATGTCGGCAACGAGCCCTCGTTTGCGGTCGAGATACATCTCGATATAGTTCTTCACAATCGAGTTGTAGGGGAGATCTATCACCGTGGGGAGCTTGGCGAGGCGTTCCTGGTATTCCTGTGGTGTGGCTGTGTAGGAGTTGCCGAGATCCACACCTGGCACTACGTAATTCTTCAGATAGAAGTTCTCTTCAAGCAGGCGTGTCTGAGTCTCGAAACTCTCCGGAGCTATGATGTTGTCGTCCGTTATTGAATGACGTAGCTCAAGGATTGACGGCAATGTTATGGCAGATGCCACTACGGCACCGCCTAAGCCAAGTAGAACTGTTGTAAGGATCTTTTTCATTGCAAGGAAGAATATGTTGACAGCATGACGCCCGGTGTGCGGTATAGTATATTTGGTATGTGCGTAGCCGGGCGGCACGCAGGAATAGGGATTAGTCGTCAGAAGTTGAGAGCCCAGTACAGGCCTATGCTCGGGCGTGATACGCCGTTGCGTATATCGTTGTTCATGAGTGTGGGTGCCACATCCATCGACAGGTCCGGAGCTATGTCGAAGTGGGCAAGCTGGGCATCCACGTAGGCATCGACCATAGCGATGAGGTAGACGCCTACCATGCATATTATGCAGAGGTCACGGTTGCGGCGATAGTAGTTCTTGCGCGAGCGCAGGAGGTTGGTGAGCCAGGAACGGTCAAGGTCCTCTTCTTTCACAGTGGGAGCGAAGAAGTCCATATAGCTCTTGGTGGTGGGGTCGTTGTCCATGATGTCGCTGTAGGCAGTGGTGTAGTCGCGGAGCATTGTGTTGTTCCATGATGTGGCGTAGCCAAGCCCCATGAATGCTCCTACCACTATGGGGAGCTTCCAGTAGCGGCGGTTGTAGAGCTGTCCCAGTCCGGGGCAGAGTGCTGACATCCACACGGCGCGCGTTGGGTCGGGATTGAAGGTGAATGTCTTTTCCATCTGTGCTGAGTTCACAATGGGGATGGAGTCGACAGGGATTATCTTCAAGTCCGGACCTGTGGCTGACACGCTGTCCTCAACTACCATGGCAGGAAGAGCTACCTCCTTGCCTACCGGAATAGTGTCGGGCAGTTGGGATATGGGTGATGTGGTGCGGTGTTCCGGACGCACCGGGCGGTTGCCACGTGTGGGCTTGACCGGACGTACAGGGGTTGTCGCTGTGGTGGGGTTATCGTTGGCAGGAGCAGTCTGGGCGTAAACGCCAAGTGACCCGACAGTCGCAAGTATGAGTGCGATTATCGGTGCCACAAGATATCTGCTGGTATGTAACACGGGTGTTTCCGTTGTGGCTTGCATTGCGTGGTTACTGTTTTGCAGTGTCAAAGATAGCAATTAATCTTTGAAGTTCATCGTCGTCACGAAACGAGAAAGATATTTTGCCTTTGCCTGAAGCGTCGCACGACACCTTTACAGGGGTCGAGAAGCGGTGGGAAAGGTGGTCTCTTAAAATATCGAAATCTTTGTTAGAAAATCTTTTCTCGGCTTTTTCGGCGGGATTTTCCTCTTCGGGACCTGCTTCGCGGTACTTCTTTGCAAGTTCCTCGACACGCCTCACAGAGAGCCCTTGTTTGAGTATCTCGTTATATATCTTAAGCTGTAGCTTGGGGTCGTCGATGCTCAGCAGGGCGCGTGCATGACCCATGTCGATGCGCCTGTCACGGAGTCCGAGCTGGACTTCGGCAGGGAGTCGCAGAAGACGTATGAAGTTGGCGATGGTGGCACGCTTTTTGCCGATGCGTTCGCTCAGTCGTTCCTGGGTGAGTCCGTAGCGGTCGATGAGCTTTTTGAAAGTCAGAGCGATCTCTATGGCGTTGAGGTCCTCGCGCTGTATGTTCTCGATGAGTGCCATCTCGGTAACGACGGCATCGTCGGCTGTGCGTATATAGGCGGGGATTGTGGTCAGCCCTGCCATGAGGGCGGCACGGTAGCGACGCTCTCCCGCGATGATCTGATAGGTGTCAGGACCGGTCTTGCGCAGTGATATCGGCTGGATTATGCCGAATTCTGTCACGGAGCGGCTGAGCTCTTCGAGAGCCTCTTCGTCAAATATGCTTCGCGGCTGGTCGGGGTTGGGGGATATGCGCGATAGTTCGATCTCGTTGATCGCCGAGGCATCACGTGCCGGCGCGTCGTCCATTGCTATGAGTGAATCGAGTCCGCGTCCGAGCGCGGGTCGCTTGATTACTGCCATGATTGTTTGTTTAATCCGGATGGGTGGGTCAGTGGTCCCGGAGAGAAGGGGTTGTCGTTATGAATTTTTTGCGATGAGTTCTTTTGCGAGTGCGATATGTGATGTGGAGCCGCGCGACAATGGGTCGTAGAGTATCACAGGGAGCCCATGGCTCGGAGCTTCGCTCAGACGTATGTTGCGCGGGATCACGCTGTCGAATACCATTGAGCCGAAGTGTCCTTTAAGCTCCTCGTATATCTGGTTGGCAAGGCGCAGACGTGCGTCGTACATCGTGAGGAGGAAGCCTTCGATCTCAAGAGAGGGGTTCAGACGTGACTTTATGATGCGTATGGTGTTGAGCAGCTTGGTTATGCCTTCGAGAGCAAAGTACTCGGCCTGGACAGGGATTATCACGGAGTCGGCTGCCGTGAGGGCGTTGACTGTGATCAGTCCGAGCGATGGGGAGCAGTCTATGAGGATGTAGTCGTATTTGTCGGTCACCGATGATATCGCCCTCTTCAGCACGTTCTCTCGCGCAGGCTTGTTGATGAGTTCGATTTCAGCTCCGGCGAGGTCGATACGCGAGCCTACGAGATCGAGCCCTTCGCAGCAGGTGGCAACCTGGGAGCCGTCAATAGGATAGTCGTCCACGAGGCACTCGTATATGGACGACGGCATTGTCTTTGGGTCGATTCCGTAGCCTGAGGTGGCGTTGGCCTGAGGGTCGGCATCGATGATCAGGGTACGCTGACCCTCGGCGGCGAGAGACGCCGCCAGATTGATGGTGGTGGTGGTTTTGCCCACACCCCCTTTCTGATTGGCTATAGCGATGATTTTGCCCATATCTTCGGTATATCTGCCATGCTGACGTCAGGTAGGTGGCGAGTCATGGCAATTTCTTTGCAAAGTAACCAAAAATCTTCGGATAATCAATGCCGGGGAGTAACAAAACGTGTTAAAATGTTGAAAACTTTTTGATTTCCTGTCTAACCTCCTTGCGCAGAAGCAGCAGTGTGATCATGGTTGGAAATGCCATAAGGGCATAAAACAGGTCGCAGAATCCTACGGCTATGCCGAGTGGGATGACAGCGAATATCACCATTGTGGCTATGAAGAACCATGTGTAGGCGCGAGCGCGTTTCTCTCCGAACAGATAGGCGGCACACCGGCGTCCGTAGAAACTGTAGCTGAACATTGATGACAATGCGAAACAGAGCACTATGAGCATGAGCAGGTATTCGCCGTAGGGGATCGCCTTGCCGAATGCTCCCATAGCCACCTCAAGACCCTTTATGCCTCCTGCAGCCTCGATATCGCCGCACAGGAGTATGGCGAGAGCCGTGAGGGTGCACACAAGCCCGGAATCTATGCCCGGACCGAGCATGGCTATGAGCCCTTCGCGGGCAGGATTGGTGTTGGTCGATGCTCCGTGCATTATGGTTGCCGTGCCCACGCCTGCGTCGTTGACGAGGGCGGCGCGTCGGGCTCCGATGATGGCGATCCCTGCCAAGGCTCCCCAGCCGGCACGCAGACTGAATGCTTCAGTGAAGATGGAGCGGAACACTTCAGGGACTTCGGATATGTGGGTCACCACTATGTAGAGCACGCTCAGGAAATATAATCCTACCATGAACGGCACAAGCCATGTGGCGACATGGGCTATCCTCCTGACTCCGCCGATGACTACGAGGGTGACAACCACTGCGATTGACAGTCCGACAATGAGGCGGAACACGCTTAGGTGGCTCCAGCCTGATGCCGAAGCGAGTGTACTGATGAAGTGATTGCTCCCAAGCCATTGAGGGGTGGTGAATGTGGCGACTACTGCCTCGGTGAGCTGATTGGCGTTCATGATGCAGAGTGTACCGAACATTCCTGCCACAGCAAAAGTCACCGCAAGCCAGTGCCAGCGCGGACCAAGCCCCCTGTCGATTATGTGCATGGTGCCTCCTGCGGGAGTGCCGTCGGGCAAGGCTACTTTGTAGCGCGTGGTAAGGACTCCCTCGTGGAATTTGGTTGACATGCCGACGAGCGCGCTTACCCACATCCAAAATATGGCACCCGGACCACCCATGACCAGGGCGATCGCCACTCCGGCAATGTTGCCCATGCCTACAGTGGCTGCCACCACTGACGCAAGAGCCTGTAGAGATGATATCTGGTTGCCCGATTCGCGGCTATGCCTGTCGCGCAATACGCGCATCGCATCCGGGAGACGGCGCAGCGACACCATTCCTGAGTAGAAGAACAGGAAGAAACCTCCCCCTATCAGAAGGATGAAGAGCGGATAACCGCACAGAAAGTCAGCTATTTGTGTGATCAATGATTGGGCGTGTTACAGTGGGAGTATATTGGGAGTATATATTGTTGGATATTAGGGTATGGCATGCGGTTGTCACCATGAGCCGCCTGCGCCACCGCCACCGGTTGAACCTCCGCCAAAGGAGCCACCGCCGAAGCCTCCACCTCCACCGAAGCCTCCGCGGCGTCTTCCGAGCATGCTTCCGAGAACAGCTCCTGCGGCAGCCGCCTCCATGTCGGGTTTGCGCTGGATGCCGAAACGTTTCTGGTGATGGTTGCCACAGTTGCGGCAATAGTAGATATCGACACCTTCCCCTTCCCGGTGTGTGGTGGGTTGCCGGAGTATGCGACGGTCAGACAGGGTCATGGTGCGGGCGTGGCAGTTGGGGCACTCAATGTAGTTGGCGGAGCGGTTGACGTATGGGTAGATATCGGTCTGTGCGCATTTAGGGCAATGCCACACGTCATAGTCGACCGACTTTAGTTTCTCTTCAAGGTCCTGAGCCGGGGTGAGATAATCATTGTCGTGTACCTCATCGACAAGTTCCATACGAGCCCCGCAGTGCTGGCATGAGCGTCTGTGACGGCGCACGCGGTGCATCTTCCAGGAGAGTATGGCAAACGGTATGGCTCCGATGCCGAGAGTGGCGAACGCTACTATAGCAGCCGGGACCCAGAGGGTGTTGAGATATCTCCACCGCTCCACATCGTCCATGCGTCGTGATGACCGGATGTAGTATATGATTATTGCGAGCATGATGAGGGCTATTGCCAAAGCTCCCTTAAGGAAGAATGAGAACACCTCTTCTCCGTCAAAGCCGTCGGATATGGATTTTGGGGTGTCGTTCTTTTGTGCAGACATCAGCTCCTCGCGTACAGAGGGATCGAGGATCACTGCAGAGAGGCGGTTGACGGCTGCCAGTGTGCCACCGTCGTAGTCGCCGTTGCGGAACCTCGGGACTATCTCGTCGCGTATGACGCGGCCGGCGATTATGTCGGGGACCACCCCTTCAAGACCGTAACCGGTGCGTATCTGCACGGCGCGGTCATCGCGCGATATGAGCAGCAGCAGACCGTTGTCCTTATCGCTCTTTCCGATACCCCATTTCTCAAATAGGGCAGTGGCGAATTCCTCAGGAGTCATCGACGGATCGATCCTGTCGATCGCAACCACCACCATTTCAACCGAAGTCTTGTCCCATAGGCGGGCTATGGCGGCATCAAGGCTACTTACAGCTGATTCGGACAGAACACCCGATGGATTGGAGACGTAGCGCGCACGTGATGCGAGGTGCACATTGGGGACCTCGTCGACGGTCATTGCCGATGCGGTAAGAACTAAAACAATATTGACAAGTAATATGAAGTGACGCTTGATATGCTGTATCATAGTTAATTGTTGATTTTAAGACTCATCCCGTTAAGTCGGCGGTAAAGGTCGAGAGCATACACATCGGTCATTCCTGAGATGTGGTCGAGTATTGCCTGGATCTTTCCGTAGAGGGTGGGAGAGTTGATTTCGTACTGTTCGGGGACTTTTGCAAGGAGCAGCCTGGAGTAGTTGAGCGTGGGGTCGCTGACCGCATTGACAAGCTCGTCGATAAGGAATGATATGATGCGTGTGCCTGCCAGTTCGATCTCGACGACATCGCTCGCGCAGTATATCTTGTTCCAGGACAGTTCCTCGCACTTGCGGTAGCATTCCTTCTCAAGCGGGGTGATATGGTCGAGGAGCGAACCGCTGAATGAGCCGTCAAGTATTTCCTGCTCATGCGCCGCAAAGGCATCCGCACATTTCTCCACAAGTATCCCTATGATGCATGACCGCAGGTAGGCTATACGCTCGTTGGGATCATCGACGTTTGACATAACATGTTCGATGCGTGCCTTGCGGGTGTCATCGAAATATCCGAGCAGCAGAGGTATGATCTCGTCGGTCGACAGTATCTTCAGTTTGTGGGCATCCTCGATATCCATTATCTCGTAGCATATGTCGTCGGCAGCCTCGACTATGTATACGAGCGGGTGGCGAGCATATCTTATCTCTCCGTCCCCGGTGTGGAGCCGGGTCATGCCAAGCTCGTCGGCAACCTTTATGAAATCGTCCTTTTCGGATGTAAAGAAGCCGAATTTTCCATGGGAACCTGCAAGGGAGGATTCAAACGGATATTTGACAATGGAGGCGAGGGTGGAGTAGGTCATGGCGAATCCACCTTTCCTGCGTCCGTTGAATCTGTGGGTGAGAAGCCGGAATGCGTTGGCGTTACCTTCGAAGTGGGTCAGGTCATCCCATTCTTTTGGAGAAAGCTTGTCCCTGAGCGATCGGCCCGCACCCTCACTGAAATATGCCTGTATGGCTTTTTCGCCGGAATGTCCGAACGGAGGGTTGCCGAGGTCATGGGCGAGGCATGCCGCCGCCACGATATCACCGATGTAGCTGAGGCTATCGAGTATGGTGATGTCGTCAGAGTAGCGCGAGCGCAGACGGATGGCTACCTCACGAGCCAGCGATCGTCCCACACAAGATACTTCGAGGCTGTGAGTAAGACGGTTGTGGACGAAGATGTTGCCCGGAAGCGGGAACACCTGGGTCTTGTTCTGGAGCCGCCGGAAAGGGGATGAGAACACAAGGCGGTCAAAGTCACGCTGAAAATCATTGCGTGCTCCAGGTTTCGGGTCGTGGTAGTGTTCCAGACCGAGCCGTTTATCGGATATCAGGGTGTCCCAACGCATTGTCTATTGTTTTTTTGATTTGAGGATGCGGCGGTGGGAGAGATGCCAGGCGAGGAGTTTGCCGCTGTGATCGAGTGCCAGAAGTATAAGCAGTATTATAACAAACGGAGCGGTGATAAGTTTCAGCACATAGCCTGTGTTCGGGTCAAGTTTAGGAATAAGGCTACCAGGATCGGTCTCGGTGACGAATGTGTAACCGATTGACGACAGGGTGCGTTTCCATTGCACCGAGCCATGGTCGAGGTAGACAAGTGCGGCATGTCCGCGTGCCAGCTCCTTGAGCATTTTCGGGTCGGCCTGGTAAATGGGATAGGCGGCCATGGATATGTCCTTCCATCGCTCCAGCCCTTCCTCGTTGCTGTTTATGAGTGCCACGAGCGAGCCTCCGTGTCCGGAGATAAAATCGTTCAGTTCATTTATAAGGTAGGTATAAGAGAGATCGACGTTGTCAATGTCGGGTATTGTGATGATGAACTGTTCGGTATCGGGGTCGATTATGTCGGCGGTGATGTCCTCGCCGTCCTCAACAATGGTGAATCCGTCGGTGGACAGCACGTTCCCGCCGATGAGCCGACGGCTGACGAATGTCCATGTGGAGTCGGGCAGGGAATCGATGGTGAAAGTCCTTTCCTCGCCGTCCTTGGAGTAAGTGAACTCGTAGACGGTAGTACCGGAATCCTCGTCGTCGCTTTCGGAAGGGATGAGCGACGTGCCTATGGAATATTGACGGAAGTCGATGAGCGGCTGCACGTTGTAGCCGTAAAGTTCGATGGTGAGAATGTAGATTGTGACGAGTCCGCCAACGATCCACTGTATGTATGGGATGAATGCTCCGGAGACCTTTGTGTTGGATAGAATAAGACAGATGAGTCCGGCGGAGATGAAAAGATTTTTTATGAAAGTCGCAGTATTGGATATGATGAGGAAGTCGCCGAAGCATCCGCAATCGTCAACCGGAGATGCAATGGCGATGTAGAGGGTGAGAGGGAGCATGAATGCCATCATGGCGGACAGTGCCCATACCGATACTCTACGGTAGCACCCGAGCAGCAGCAGGAATCCCCATACGAATTCATAGGCTCCGAGAGCGAATGCCGCACAGGCGATGAGGGAGCGAGGAATGTCCAATCCCCACACAGTGAAATACTCGGATATCTTTATCACACTTCCCCACGGATCGATACCTTTGACGAAGCCTGAGAGGATGAATACCGCGCCGATGACGATTCGTAGAATCCATACAACGGCAGGATGTGAGAGCAGCTCCTTAAGATTGTGGCTCTTGTGTGAGTTTGATGACTGCAAAGACGGCATAGTTGATGATGTCGAGGTAGTTAGAGTCGATGCCTTCCGATACAATGGTGCGCCCGGAGTTTCCTTCGATCTCTTTGACGCGCTGTATCTTTGTGAGAATGAAATCAGTGTAGGAGTTTACCCTCATGCCACGCCATGCATCGCCATAGTCGTGGGTCTTAGCTGCCAGGAGCTCACGTGCCAACCTTACCTTTTCATCATATAGCTCCAGGGCGCGTTCAGGCGAGATGTCGGCAGAGTCGGCGTAACCGATCTGCAACTGAATGAGCCCCATTAGACCATAATTGATGATAGCCATGAATTCGCCGAGCACACCCTCGTTGACCATCGCTTCTTCCTCTTCAAGAGTGCGGATACGCTTTGCCTTGATGTAAAGCTGGTCAGTGATCGAGCGAGGGCGCATGATGCGCCATGAGGCACCATAGTCGCGAAGCTTCTTTGAGAAGATGTCACGGCAGAGGGAGAGGGCGGAGTCGAATTGGTCGAGTGTTGACATTTAACAGGGTAAGTGATGAAAGTTCAATGTATAGAAAAAAGGAGAGCGTGTCATCGATTAGCGGTATTTTTTAATTCCACAATATTCTGACACACCCTCCTTTTGAGTATTTAAATGTCGAGAGTATTCTCTGTCTTGTCGGATGTATTAGAGGAGAAGGTTCTCAACACGTTTGAGGTTCTCGCCGTCGTTAAGATTGTAGTAAACAATCTTGAGGTTGGTGAGGGCGTTGTTCATGGAGTCGTCGAGCTTATAGGCTTTTTCGAGGTATACTGAAGCCTCTTTAAGAAGGGGGTTCATGGTCTCGGCACGATACTTGTTGTAGTCGGCCTGGCTCATGTCGCCTGTCTTTTCGTCGAGACGCTCGTACTGCTGAATGAGTGATGTGCCGTAGCTGAAGTTTGCCATAGCGTTTTCGGGATCGATTTCGACAGCCTTCTTGAATGATTCCTGTGATTTCTCTTTTTCTCCCTTGTCGTCGTAGAGTACACCTATGAGATAGTAGTAGGTGCCGTTCTTGGGATCGGCCTGGATTGCTTTCTCAAGAAGCTCGCGGGCTTCATCGTACTTCTTATCGGTGATGTAGGATGAGATTATGCGCTGAAGGAAGTCGGGTTTTGCAGTGCCGAATTTTTCGAAAGCAATCTTTGAGTATTCGAGTTTCTTTGCCTCATCGTTCATCTGGTATGCGACTGAGTAGGCATAGTCGTAAGCTGATATGTCGTCATATCCGATACGCATCATTTCCTCGAATGCGGCAGCGGCTTCAGGGAGCTTTTCTGCCTGCCATGCTGCGAGTCCGGCATAGTAGGCCATCTGTGCGGCAATAGTGTCGGGGAGAGCCTTCGGTGTTGACTCGCCGAGGCTCTTGTTGTTGGGTATAGCGACATATGCCATGAAAGCCTCATAGGCTTTAGGATAGTTCTTGGAGTCCCAGAAAGCCGAGCCGGCGTTGGCAAAGTCATTGTGGTGGTTGGCGATAGTGCCTGCGATTTCCTTTGAGAACTTGGTCTTCGGTTTGCCTTTCTTGTCAATCACAGTGTCAACCTTAAGAGCCTTGAGGGCGTAGTTGTATCCATCGAGAAGAGCAGAACCCATGTCGTCGAGGTTGACATCCTTGCCTATAATTTTCTGACCGTACATATCATCATAGAGCTTGAAGCCTGCCTTGCCGGGTATCCAGTAGGTCTGTGCATTGCCCGATGTCTCGGGATCGGAGAATGCCGGAGTGATGGTCTTTACGGCATTCTGATAGCTGCTATAAGAGTTAACACCCTTAAAAGCTTTCTCAGCCTCCTTGACGGTGGCAGTCTGGGCTGACATGGACGCTGCGGCGATGATGCCGAGTGTCAGGACGCAGATCTTTTTCATAATAGTAGGGTTATTAGAATTGAGTAGATATATTAAGAATTCAGTTTTGGAGAGTGGAAATTTATTCTTCGGATTCGTCATCGGAAGCAGAGGTCTCCTCATCGTCGATTTCCTCAATCTCGTCGATCTCTTCGACGGTGGTATCGTCGATAAGGTCTTCGAGGAGTTCGTCCTGAGCTTCGACTTCGGTCACTTCCTCTTCGGGATCGGAATCGACGCAGCATACCGATGCGATTGAGTCGCCACGCTTGTCGAGGTTGATGATGCGCACGCCCTGTGTGGCTCTTCCCTGCACCTTGATGTCGCTGACATGGATGCGGAGGGTGATACCGCTCTTGTTGATGATCACGAGGTCGTTTCCGTCGTTGACGCTCACGATGGCAACAAGCTTGCCGGTGCGTTCGGTGATGTTCATTGTGCGTACGCCCTTGCCTCCACGGTTGGTGATGCGGTAGACGGGGACACGCTCGGTGTTTCCATCGACTTCTACGTCAACGTCGAGAGCAGTGCGCTTGCCGTAGCCACGTTCGCTGAGCACCATTACATTGTTAATGGTGTCGGCAGGCATGCATATGAGTCCTACCACTTCGTCGTTGTCTCCGTCGAGAGCCATGCCGCGGACACCGGTTGACATGCGTCCCATCTCGCGGACCTTGCTTTCGTGGAACCTGATGGCACGTCCGTTGCGGTTTGCCATGAGTATTTCGCTGTTGCCGTCGGTCATTTCCACGCTGAGAAGTTCGTCGCCTTCACGTATTATTATGGCGTTGACTCCCTTGGCGCGCGGGCGAGAGTAGGCTTTGAGGCTTGTCTTTTTGATAACGCCTTTCTTGGTGGCGAACACGAGATTGTGGGTGTTAACGAATTCCTCGTCTCCAAGGTTCTTGGTGCAGATGAATGCCTTGATGGCGTCGTCGGGCTCGATGTTGAGCATGTTCTGTATGGCACGGCCTTTTGAGTTTTTCGCTCCTTCGGGAATCTCGTAGACTTTGAGCCAGTAGCAGCGGCCTTTCTGAGTGAAGAAAAGCATGTAATTGTGCATCGATGCGGGGTAGATGTGCTCGATGAAATCCTCGTCGCGGGTGTCAGACCCCTTTGCTCCCACTCCGCCACGGTTCTGTGCGCGGAATTCGCTGAGCTGAGTGCGCTTGATGTAGCCGCGGTGGGATATGGTGATGATCATATCGTCGTCGGCATAGAAGTCCTCGGCGTTGAAGTCGCCTGCGGTATAGTCGATGTCGGTGCGGCGCGGCTCGCTGTACTTGTCGCGGATCTCGATAAGTTCGTCCCTTATGACGGCACGGCACACTGAGTCGTCGGAAAGGATGAGTTCGAGGCGTGCGATCTCTTTTTCAAGAGCCTCGTAATCGGCCTGTAGCTTGTCCTGTTCGAGACCTGTGAGCTGGCGCAGACGCATTTCAACGATTGCAGCGGTCTGCGGATCGGTGAGTGCGAAGCGTTCCTTAAGCCTCTCGCGGGCCTCGTTGGTGTCGGCGGCGGCGCGGATAATCTTGATCACCTCGTCGATGTTCTGTGATGCGATGATGAGTCCCTCCAGGATGTGTGCCCGCTCCTGGGCTTTCCTGAGGTCGAACTTGGTGCGTCGTATCACCACCTCGTGGCGGTGAGCTACGAACTCGCTGATGAGCTCCTTGAGGTTGAGTGTCTTGGGGCGGCCGTTTACGAGCGCGACATTGTTCACGCTGAAGGATGCCTGCATCTGGGTCATCTTGTAGAGCTTGTTGAGGACCACGTTGGAGTTGGCGTCGCTCTTGAGCTTGATGACTATGCGCATTCCCTTGTAGTTGCTCTCGTCGTTGATGTCGGCGATGCCGTCGAGTTTCTTTTCAGTGACGAGGTCAGCTATATAGGATATGAGTTCGGCTTTGTTGACGTTGTAAGGGATTTCGGTGACGATGATGTTCTCATGGTTGTCCTCCGCCTCGATTTCGGCTTTCGCACGAATCAGGATGCGTCCGCGTCCGGTCTCATAGGCTTCCTTCACACCGTTGTAGCCGTAGATGGTGCCTCCGGTGGGGAAGTCGGGTGCGGGGATGTATTTCATCAGCTCCGGAATGTCGATTTCGGGCTGTTCAAGATATGCGATACAAGCGTTGACCGATTCGGCGAGGTTATGGGTTGGCATGTTGGTTGCCATACCTACCGCGATGCCTGACGCTCCGTTGACGAGAAGGTTGGGGAAGCGAGTGGGGAGTACCACAGGCTCCTGCCGTGAGTTGTCATAGTTGGGCTGGAAATCAACAGTGTCGGAGTCGATATCGGAGAGCATCTCTTCACCGAGACGAGCGAGGCGCACCTCGGTGTAACGCATGGCGGCTGCGCCGTCACCGTCGACCGAACCGAAGTTGCCGTGTCCGTCGACGAGGCAGTATCTCATTGCCCATGGCTGAGCGAGACGCACTACGGTGCCGTAGATCGACGAGTCGCCGTGGGGGTGATATTTACCCATGACCTCGCCGACGCAGTTGGCTGATTTCTTGTGAGGTTTATCGGAAGTGTTGCCCATCTCGTTCATGCCGAAGAGCACACGCCTGTGGACGGGCTTCAGGCCGTCGCGCACGTCGGGGAGGGCACGCGACACAATCACCGACATTGAGTAGTCGATGTAGGCACTCTTCATTTCATTTTCTATGTCTATCTTAATGATACGGTCTGCTTCAATCATCGTTATAATTGAAATTGTGATGTTTTTTACGACAAATTTACCCACAAAGGTAATAAAATTTTTCCAATATACCGGCATGTGATGAGGAATTATTTTTTGTTGGAAATGGCGGTGAAGATATGGTTAAAAATAATTAAATTTAATATAAATAGGTTGGCGGAGTATTGCCTATTTTATACTTTTGCGGTAGATAAAACTGTGCATTCTCGTCGGATAATGGCTGAAAAAAGGCTGTTGCCGGCGAAATTTTTTCTGAGTAGACCGGATCTATTTCGCTTAGGGGTGTACAGGCTTCGTAGCACACTAAAGCCGGCGGTGTCACAAGGATTGCTTGGTGATACTGTGTATAGGGTTTTGGAGTCTACTGAGAATATTGAAATCAAATAAATCATTATCATAAATGAGCAGAAAACGTAAGGAACTCCCTGTGCTTGAGGGGGTGGAGATAATTGATGTGGCGGCAGAGGGGAATGCTCTGGCGCGTGTCAACGATATGGTGGTGTTTGTGCCGTTCGGGGCTCCCGGAGATGTGGCGGATGTAAAGCTCGACCGCAAGAAAAGCAGTTATGCCGAGGGGCATATAGAGCGCATGATCAAGCCTTCGGCTATCAGGGAGACTCCGCGCTGCGAGCATTTCGGGATATGCGGCGGATGCCGCTGGCAGCATCTGCCGTATGAGTTTCAGCTACAGTGCAAGCAGAAACAGGTGAAGGATGCTCTTGAAAGGATTGCCAAGATACCGTTCCCTGAGATCACTCCGATACTCGGATCTGAGAGTATATGGGAATACCGTAATAAGATGGAGTATACGTTCTCCTCAAAGATGTGGCTGACATTTGACCAGTTGCGCTCGGGAGAGGAGTTCCCTGACCGCCGTGCCGCTGGTTTTCATATCCCAGGGGCTTTTGATAAAGTGCTCGATATCAACGCCTGCCATTTGCAGGATGATTTGGGGAACCGTATACGCCGGTTCATCAAGGGGTTCGGCAAGGAGAAAGGGCTGGAGTTCTATGACCTGAGGGAGAACCGCGGATTCCTCCGCACTCTTATGATACGCATCGCATCGACCGGAGAGGTGATGGTGGTGATGCAGGTGGGCGAGGACGACCAGGAGAAGATAGGGATGCTTATGGATGCTGTGGCGTCGGAGTTCCCTGAGATAACGTCGCTACAGTATGTGGTCAACACCAAGGTGAACGATACTATCGGTGACCTCGACATTGTGTGCTACAAGGGGCGAGAGTACATCGAGGAGGAGATGGAAGGGCTGCGATTCAGGATAGGTCCGAAATCGTTCTATCAGACCAACTCACGCCAGGCCTACCGCCTGTACAGCGTGGCGAGGGAGTTTGCAAAGCTTAAGGGTGACGAGCTGGTGTATGACCTCTATACGGGGACCGGTACGATAGCTCTTTTCCTTGCTCGTGGATGCCGCCATGTGGTGGGGGTTGAGTATGTGCCTGAGGCAATAGAGGACGCCAAGATAAACGCCGGTGTCAATGGGCTGGATAACACTGAGTTCTATGCCGGAGACATGAAGAATGTGCTCACTTCCGAATTCATTGCAGAGCATGGACGTCCGGATGTGATGATAGTGGACCCTCCTCGTGCGGGTATGCATGAGGATGTGGTGAATGTGATACTTAATGCTGCTCCCGAGAGGATAGTCTATGTGAGCTGCAATCCTGCCACTCAGGCGCGTGACCTGGCTTTGATTCATGAGAAGTATGACGTGGAGGCGGTCCAGCCGGTGGATATGTTCCCTCATACGCAGCATGTCGAGAATGTGGTCGGGCTTAAGCTGAGATAAGGACAGTGGAAATGAAATAATGGGACACCCTCTGCATCGCGCGGAAGGTGTCCCGTAATTATAATCATCAATTCTAATTATCGGTATGCTTTGTGTCTTTATACATCTCAATCATTAGGTGTTGATGGAAAAAGTAAAATGTTTTAGGAGTCAGATTTAGATTAGTGATTGGTTTTTGTCTGTTGAAGTTGCTTATTATTGGCTGTGTACGTTTCTTTTGGTGATACAAAATTAGTGTATCGGACAGCTTCCCGCAATAGCTTTAACTCTATTTGATTAAAGGGTGTGGGGGTTTAACACATCCTTGTGCCAAAAGGGTGTGGACCGAATGAATTTTACTAAAAATAAGTGAATGGGAGAGGGGGATGGTAAGGTTGTGCTAGAGGATGCAGGTTATTTCCCTGAAGCGATTGCGTTGAAGAATTCTTCGCGAAGGGTGGTTGATTCGGTGAATGCTCCGGCGGTCTCGACTGTGGTGGTTGCGGGGAGCTGTTTCTCGACACCGCGCATCTTCATGCAGAGATGGTCGGCAGTGCATGCCACAATGACACCTTTGGCTCCGAGCTTCTTCATCACTATGTCGCATATCTGCGCTGTGAGACGTTCCTGCACCTGTAGGCGTCGGGCATAGAAATCCACAAGCCTGGCAAGTTTGCTGAGCCCTATGGTGCGTCCGTCGGGGATGTATCCGATGGAGACTTTGCCGAAGAACGGTAGTATGTGGTGCTCGCAGAGAGAGTAGAACTCTATGTCGCGGACTATTACCATATTGGACCCTTCGTGGGTGAATATGGCGTCATTGATTATGACATCGGGGTCCTGTCGGTAGCCTCGTGTGGCAAAGGCCATAGCTTTGGCGGCGCGCATCGGGGTCCTGACGAGCCCTTCGCGGGTTATGTCCTCTCCTAAAAGAGAGATGATTGCGGCGTAGTGACGAGCTATCTCTTCGATAGTTTCTTCAGACAGACCTGTTGTGGAGCTCATGGCAAGATATTGTGATGGTGTTTAGTCGTTGGGGAGGCTTATGCGATCGCGTACAACGCGTATCTCCTTGCTGTAGGCAGGGAATGCCTTGCGTAGCTCGTCGGCGGCATCGTTGGCTTCCTGCTGTGTGCGGAAGTCGCCTACCTTAAGCCTCCAATATGGGGATGTGTAGCGCACATATGTCTGGTACTGCGGGAATCGGGCGGAGATGATCCTCTGTTTTGATGCTGCCTCAGCCTTGGCTGTGCGCACGTTGTTGTCGCTGAACACCTGTACCCTGTAGCCTGCCATGCGTCCGCCTATGGGGCGTGAGTGCTCATCGTGGGTCGATTCCTCGTTGTCGGAGTCGACTATGGGCATAAGACGCTTGAGCAGAGCCTCGGGCTGGTTGATGACATTGGATGTCCCGGCTGTGATGTGGTTGACAATGGTGACGGCGACGGCTGTCTCCTCGGCGCGCACGGTAGCGGCAGAGATGACTGTGAGGCATAACGCTATGGGGAGTAGGCGCATAGTGGGGGTGCGGGGTGGTAAGATTTTGATTTGACGGTGAGGCGAGATGAGGAGGTTACGGTGGTGAATTGCAGAGGTGCGACCATAGTGCGGCACCTCTGCAATTGTTATTGGACAGTTATGTGTCAGAATGCGTTGACTATGCCCATGAATGACTCGGCCTGGAGGGCTGCGCCACCGATGAGACCGCCGTCAACGTCGGGTTTTGCGAAAAGTTCCTTTGCATTGGAGGGCTTGCAGCTGCCGCCATATAGGATTGAGGTGTTGTCGGCAACTTCGCATCCGTATTTGTCGGCGATGGTCTTGCGGATGAAAGCATGCATCTCCTGAGCCTGGTCGTCAGTTGCGGTCTTGCCTGTGCCGATCGCCCATACGGGTTCGTAGGCGAGGATGATCTTGCCGAACTCCTCTGCTGAAAGGTTGAAGAGACCTTCTTCGATCTGAGCCTTCACTACGTCGAAGAATGTGCCGTTCTCACGCTCCTCAAGCACTTCGCCTATGCAGAAGATGGGGGTGAGGCTGTTGTCGAGAGCGAGGCGAACTTTCTCGCGGAGAGTCTCGGATGTCTCGCCGTAATACTGGCGACGCTCTGAGTGACCGAGGATCACGTAGTTTGCTCCGGTCGAGGCTACCATGGGGGCGGACACTTCGCCGGTGTATGCGCCGCTCTTGTGGTCGGCACAGTTCTCGGCTCCGAGACCGAGCTTATTCTTGTCGATGACGTTGTTGATGGATGCGAGGTGAGTGAAGGGGACGCAGATGATTACGTCGCACTTGGGTGTGGCAGCAGCGAGGGCGGCGTTTACCTCCTCGGCGAGCTTGATGCCTTCGGGCAGGGTGGTGTTCATCTTCCAGTTGCCTGCAACGATGTTCTTTCTCATTTTTACCTTAAATTAGATATTGGGTTGTTTTTTCGGTGGCAAAATTAGCTAATTTATTCAACTTTCGCAAGAGAGTGAATAGCGAAAAGATCGAGGGAGGGAAAATGAGGGCAGGTGAGAGCTGCTGTCAGGCGAAGAGAGTCCGCAGGGCTTCCTCTACTTTGGCAATTTCGATTATACGTATGCTGAACGAGGAGGTGTCGATGCCTTTGAGATTGCCTCGCGGAATGAGAATGGTGTCCATGCCGAGCTTTTCAGCCTCACGTATGCGCTGCTCTATGCGCCCTACAGGACGGATTTCACCTGATAGCCCTACTTCGCCTGTGATGCATGTGGTGTGTGGTATGGGGATATCGATATTGCTTGAGAGCACTGAGCATATCACCGCAAGATCGAGAGCCGGATCGTTGACTTTAAGGCCACCGGCTATGTTGAGGAACACGTCTTTGGCTGCGAGCTTGAATCCGGCACGTTTTTCGAGGACAGCAAGGAGCATGTTCATACGTTTGGAGTCGAATCCGTTGACCGAACGCTGCGGGGTGCCGTATGCTGCTGTAGAAACGAGGGCCTGGACTTCGATGAGGAATGAGCGGATCCCTTCCATGGTCACGCCGATGGATATTCCCGAGAGGTCCTCGCCGTCGGTGTGGGTGGAGAGAAGCATCTCGGAGGGGTTCTTGACTTCGCGCAGTCCGCGCTGGCACATTTCGTAGATGCCAAGCTCGGATGTGGAGCCGAAGCGGTTTTTGATGGCACGGAGCAGACGGTATATGTGTTGTCCGTCACCTTCGAAGTGTAACACGGCATCAACGATGTGTTCGAGCACTTTGGGTCCTGCGAGGTTGCCGTCCTTGGTGATGTGGCCGATGAGCATTATGGGGACGGAGGACTCCTTGGCGTATTTTAGGAGGCGTGAGGCGCATTCGCGGACCTGGGATACGCTTCCTGCCACGGATTCAAGATCGTCGGAGGCGATGGTCTGGATGGAATCGATGATCACGAGCCCCGGTTGGATGTTGGAGATATGTTCTTCGATATTTTGCAAGGATGTCTCGCAGACAATGAACACGTTTTCGCTCGGACGCCCTATGCGGTCGGCTCTCATCTTGATCTGTTTCGCGCTCTCCTCGCCTGACACGTAGAGTATGGTGCGCGACTTGATGGATAGGATGTTCTGTAGCACGAGGGTTGATTTGCCTATGCCGGGTTCTCCGCCGATGAGTATGATGCTTCCGGGAACGAGACCTCCGCCCAGGACGCGGTTGAGTTCTGAGGATGGCATCTTGATGCGAGGCTCTTCGTCGCTGGCTATTTCCGAGACAGGCACAGGCGAGGATATGCGTGAGCACGAGGAGGGTCCGAGTGTACGAGACTTCTTTTCGGGGCGTATTTTTTCCTCGACCATTGTGTTCCATTCCCCACAGGCCGGGCAACGTCCTGACCATTTCGGTGATTCGGCTCCGCAGCTGTTGCAGAACCATGCTGTCTTGACGGCTTTCATCGTTTTGAACGGAATTTAGAGATGGTTATGGCTGTGGCTATTGCGGCGTTGAGCGACTCGCCTGTGGGACGGTCGGGAGGGAATGACGGAATGGTGAGGCGTGAGGTTACGGTGGAAGCCACAGGGTGTGATATGCCGTTGCCTTCATTGCCTATGATGATGATGCCGCAGTCGGAGAGGGTGGCGGTGTCGATATCGTCTCCGTTGAGAAACGTGCCGTAGACATGCGGCGGGTTCATCTCCTGTATGGTGGACGGTAGATCGCAATAATGGACTGAGACGCGTGATATTGAGCCCATTGTGGCTTGTATTACTTTTGGGGAGTAGCAGTCGGCTGTCTCGCGCGAGCATATTATGTCGGTGATTCCGTACCAGTCGGCTACGCGTATGATGGTGCCGAGGTTTCCGGGGTCCTGAATGGTGTCGAGGGCGAGAACGAGGGCTGATGAGGCACAGCCGGGGTCGAGAGTCCGCTGTGGTATGTCGTAGACTGCGATGACATCGGCAGGAGTAGTGAGAGAGGACATCCTGCGCAGGTCGGCGCGTGATGCCTTGACTGACAGGGGTGTTGATGCCTCGGGATGCTCTATGAGCCATTCTTCGGTGGCATAGAGAGCACGAAGGCTGAAATGGGGGAGGGTGTCAAGGACGCATTTTGTGCCCTCGGCTTTAAAGCCTCCTTCCTTGCGGCGGTGTTTACGCTCGTCAAGCGAAGCCACATATCTGCATATATTATTGGTGATAGTTTCCACAATGCAAAATTAAGGAAATTTTCATAGCCGCCAAAATAGAGTGTGCAACGGCAGGGGGTATCGTTTAGAGAGCCGAACATTATTTCACTAACGAGCGACATTTTATTGCCGATGATTTTATGAATAGTTTGATGATGTTTAACAAAAGGTAGAATGTAAATATGGGGCATAAAACGAAATGTGCATAATTGAATGTTGGAAGTTTGATGGTTATTTTGGTATGAATAAGAGAGTTATGTTTTATTTCGTGTACATTTTGTTTCAAAACGAAACGTGCAATTTTTTACATGGCTTTTACATACCTTTTACAAAGAATGGGTTTTAGAGGGGAGATCGGAATAAATTTTTTACATCGCGATAAAATATTGCCTGTTTTAATGATCTCGGTGCTGATTCTAATGTGATATTGGCTGTCATCGGCGGGAGGATAAGGGGGGTGGGATGAGTGGGAGTTTTGTGTGGGTGTATGATTTATATTTGTTTAGATTATTCCATATAATGATTATTCTGCATATTTGCGGTGTAATTATAGGTTAAGGCAAAGGTTATTCATGTGCATCAGACAAAGCCGATAGAAGGATCGAGGCAGAGGTACTGGTATTTCAGCAGCATCTCTGCGGTGTATACTGTGCTGTCGGCTGAACAGGTGGGCGCAAGCAAGGGTTATCTGCTTCATGCAGGTCTTTCAGGGAATGGGTCAATTATGACTAAACACGCTATAATCAAGCAGTCTACGCTTATTTCAAAAGTGATAAGGGGGCTGGCTGAACGGCTTTAGAAAGGAGATATAACGATATTGGAAGGGTGTCATCGAAAAAGGCTCGATGGCACCCTGATTTTATGTCGTAACTTGCAGTTTTAAGCCAAATTTTAGGGTTAGACGGTCGCTTAATTCAACGGTCGGTTATACTTACCATGTCGATTTTTTGTAACTTTGTGCGGCTAAATGGCTGATTGTTTTATTGTCGATTTTGCAGAATCCTTATATCGAACTCACGTTAAATACAGGGAAGCTAAATATTGTGAGTGAAAATTTTTGATTTTTGTTGTTTCTGGTTTACAGTATGACCAAAAATCGTTATTTTTGTGGATATGAAACAGCTGAATGAACTATATAGAAGATATACCGGCAAGGATGCTGCGCAAGTGAAGCTGCTTACTCCTGCCGGATCGAGCAGGAAGTATTACAGGCTTTCCGGCGGAGACGGAGAGGTGTCGCTGATAGGTGTGGCAGGCACTGACTGTAAGGAGAATGAGGCTTTCATTTATCTTTCGCGACATTTTTATGAGAAAGGCTTGCCTGTGCCCAGGGTGATTGCTGTGAGCGATGACGGAATGTGCTATCTTGAGAGCGATCTCGGGGATGTGTCGTTGTTTGCGCTAAAGGGTGATGAGGGCCTGCTTGAGAAGGCTGTGAGGACGCTTGCTCGATTTCATTATGAGGGGTCGGACGGGATGGATTATACGAAGTGTTTTCCGGTGGATGCTTTTGACCGCCAGTCGGTGATGTGGGACCTCAACTATTTCAAATATTCGTTTCTTAACACTTCAGGCATCTCTTACAGCGAGCCGAGGCTTGAGGCGGATATGGTGAGGCTTGCAGAGGATGTGGACCGTGTCACAAGGGACGAGAGCCGGTTTATGCTTCGCGATTTTCAGTCGCGCAATGTGATGGTGAAAGACGGAGAGGTGTACTTTATTGACTATCAGGGGGGACGACGTGGGCCTTCGGCTTATGATCTGGCTTCTTTTCTGTGGCAGGCAAAGGCCGGTTTTTCACATGAGTTGCGCGAGAGGCTGATTGAAGTGTATGCCGATGAAGCTCGCAGATATGATGATGTGGATGCGGAGATGCTGAAACAGCAGGTGAGGAGCATGGCTCTCATACGTACGCTGCAGGTGCTGGGGGCATATGGGCTGAGGGGACGGTTTGAGCGGAAGCCGCATTTCCTACAGAGCATTCCGCTTGCGCTTGGCAATCTGAGGTCTCTTCTGGATGAGGGGATAGGGGATTACCCTTATCTCAATGAGATGTTGCCGAGGCTGATTGAGGCAGGCAAAGGGATCGGCGTGGGTGACGACGGTTTCGAAGGGCTGACAGTGAGGGTGAGCAGTTTCTCTTTCAAAAAAGGTATTCCTGAGGATCCTTCCGGGAATGGCGGAGGATATGTGTTTGATTGCCGGGCCATGGATAATCCTGGACGGTATGAGGAGTACAGAAGCCTGACAGGGCTTGACCGTGAGGTGATTGAGTTTCTGGAAGCCAAAGGGGAGATAGGCCGTTTCCTTGATTCATGTCACAGCCTTGTGGATGCTGCTGTCGGCAACTATCTGAACCGCGGGTTCAATTCGCTTATGGTGAGCTACGGATGCACTGGCGGACAGCACAGGAGCGTATATTCGGCTCAGCATACGGCGGAGCATATCAAAGAGAGGTTCCCTCAGGTGAGGGTGTTGCTGTGCCATAGGGAACAGGGTATAGAGGTGACTTTATGAAGGCTATGATATTTGCTGCGGGCCTGGGTACACGCCTGGCTCCGCTCACGGATAGTTGTCCGAAGGCTCTGATTGAGGTAGGAGGAAAACCTATGCTCAGGCGCGTGATAGAGCGGTTGCGAGATGCCGGAGTGGGGGAGATGGTGGTGAATGTGCACCATCATGCCGATATGATCAGGAGGTATCTTGAGGAGAATGATTTTGGAGTGAGGGTGATGATAAGCGATGAGAGCGACATGCTGCTTGATACAGGCGGTGGCGTAGCTCGTGCATCAATCCTGCTTGAGGGTGATGAGCCTGTGATGCTGTATAATGCTGATATATTTACTGATTTCCCGATTGCAGAAATGGTGGCTGTACATGAGAGATCAGGGGCTGATGTGACGCTTCTTGCAGATAGCCGCGCTACCTCAAGGTATCTTATGTTTGATGAAGCGGGTTATATGCGAGGGTGGAAAAATGTCAGGACCGGAGAGGTGAGATCCCCTTTCCCTAAGGAGGTTACGGATAGATGTAGACTGTTGGCATTCGGGGGGATACACATCATCAGCCAGTCGGCGATGAGGGATATAAGCGGATACCGTCCGGGGGAAAAGTTTTCGATAACCCCATTCTATATAGACCGATGCGGGGTGCTTTCGATCCAAGCCTATACCCCGACATCTCCCTACAAGTGGATAGATATAGGCAAGCCCGAGACATTGCAGCAGGCAAGGGAAGAATATATCTCTTTCAAAAAACGCACAGAGTGATGCCGATTGTGCATCACTCTGTGCGCAGCTAAATAGCAGTCATATCGTCATGTGCTCACATGCAAGAGTCTCAATATCTTTTCGATTATCCTGTCGGCATATCTTATCCCTTCAAGGAATATGCATGAGTGCACGTTGTTCTTTCTGTAAGCCCTCATGTGGTCCGCAAAGATCCTTTTATGACTTTCAAGCCCGGATGTCGACACTCCTCCGACCCTCATGGTGACAAAATCTTTGCTGACATATCTTATGGCTATCCTGTTTATGAATATCAGCCGCAGCAACTGTTCGAAATCAGCGGCGACTTTAAATGAGGTGTCAAATTCTCCATACAGGCTGTAGACCCTGCGTCGGCAGTAGAACGACGGATGCGCAGGCATGTATCCCATACGCATCTTCCATGGACGGAATGCCCTGGAACTGTAATAACGGATGCATCTGTCAAGATCGGGGTCCTTCACATAGTGAATGTCGCCGTATACTGCGTCAAAGCCTTCGATCTCTCGTTCCACTGTGGAAAGTATGTCGTTCGAGGTATAGAAGTCGTCGGAGTTCAGTATCCCTATCACATCGCCTGTCGCCATGGCTATGCCCTTGTTCATCGCGTCATACAGCCCGCTGTCCTTCTCGGATACTATCACCAGTGATTTCCCGGCATCCGCATACCTCTGGCGGAAACTCCCGGCAATCTCCAGAGTGTTATCACTGCTGCCACCGTCCTTGATAATGTGTTCAACGTCATTGTGAGTCTGACTGAGGACGCTTTCCAATGTGTCACGAAGTGTCGCGCCACTATTGAAAGTGGCGGTGATGATGGAGATTTTCATCGGGCTATATTCAATAATCGATTGTAAAGACAGATGTAATCATTCGCCATTTTTTCCCAGGAGAAACGTTTAGAGTTCTCCAATCCGTCTGTTATGGTCTGGTTGCGCAAAGACGTATCATGCAGCCTTGACAGCATCCATTTGAATTCAGATTCGTCAAGCCGGTCCATCATGCCCCATGTGTTTCCCATTACTTCTGGAATTGATGATGATTTCAAGGCAATTACCGGACATCCTGCTCTCTGTGCCTCCAGTACCGGGATGCCGAATCCTTCATAGGAAGAGGGGTATGCGAGGCAATGCACGGAATTATATATTCTGTTCAGTTCTGTATTGTCGGGGTGTTTTATAAAATCGTATCGACCTGGGATATGGGTGTCAAGAGATTTTTTCTCAGCCATTGTTATTTCTGCGCCACATATCAGCAATCGATAATCAGTGCCTGACAATGCCTTTACAACGAATTCAAAATTTTTGTAACCGCTTCTTCCTCCTATGAATAATACCGAATTCCTGTATCTGTCATAAGGTTTGTGTTGTATTGGACGATAGTCATCGGACACGCCATTGTAAATCACATGGATCTTACTCGGATCGATGTCAGGGACAATCCTCAACAGGTCATTTTTCGTGTTCTCGCTTACACATACCACGGCATCGCTATGGGAGATGGCTCTCTTGTTGAGGTAGAGCCTTAGTTTGTTACGGACAGACTTCGCCTGAAAGAAATCGGTGAAGTCATGAAGGGTGGTAACAGTTATAGCGTCAGGGTTTGAGCACAGTCTGAAATATGATGAATGGAATATGAATGGTCTATGTTCCCTGATGTCTACTTTTTGAAATTGGGAGAGGATTCGGTTAAAATGACGAGAGTTGATTATGTCTTGATGTGCTATCTCAACCTGTTTTCGGAATATATTGTCTAAGGCATCAGGGTATTCTATGAACTTTGCGTCAATATTCTGTCTGATTACCTCAGAAATCAGGTTTTGCCAAACCGCAGAGATCCCACCTGCTTTCTGAAGAGAAAAAATAATATTGTCAAAAAATAACATGTCTTTTCAATATACTGTATAATTGGGTAGAGACCCTAATCTATAATAATAGAAGCAGTTAAATTATATGTGTGTTGTGACATTACAGGAGAGATGTTTTTTTATTAAAATTTTATCTGAACAATAGATAATATTGCCAATCACAAAGCCTATTAGCGAATTACTGAACGGCATTGCATTTAATAAAACTATTAAAAACATCAAACAAAAGAGAAAAGAAGACTGTCTTTTTCTTCCAATAATGATAAAATCATGTATAATTATATATACTAACAGTATTGCTATAAAACCCAACTCAAAAAATATGGATCCAAATCCACTCATTATTCTTGAATTATTTCTAAAAAATGAAATGTATTCAGAGAACTCCCCACTATTATAAATCGTATTCAGATATTCCTGAAAATTGCCATAAAAATGAGGCAATCCATAATTTGTACAAAAACCGTGAATAGGGAAAAATGCGTGCGTAAATCGCTCATTAACACTATCGTCAGAAGTTATAAATAATGCTGGATTCTCAATAAATAATGAAAGCAATTTGCCTACTCGATACTGTGTAATATAAGGTAATAATATTGGGACTATAATAACCATTATTGCTGTAACAATTATAACAGACATAAAAGAGGCTAGATTACGTCTCATCAAAATAAATATGCAATAGACCATGATTGCAAATCCTCCAAACATTATTATTGTAGCAGAACGCGATAGCAGAACTATTTGTATTAGAAGTAGGATTTGAATTCTTTTATATTCTTTTTCATTACTGAAATTAAGGAAACAAATAATTGAAAACAGGACACAAATAATTGCATAAAATGTTGGTTCTGGTGCCAATGCGCTCATACCTCTATCCCCATATCCAACCCATAGACGAGAAATAAGAAAAGAGCCAAATGGCCTATATACAAATTGCTGAACAAGTCCAAATACTAACCATACATATACACATTTTTTAAAGAGATTGAACGAAAAAGATTCTCTGTCAGATAATACAATATATGTAGCCCAGGCAATAATAAAGATGGAGATATAGTTAACAAGAGATCTAATTGAATTAAAATCAAAAGGAGAAAAAAAGAATATAAATATAGATGTTATAGCAATCAAAAAAAGCATAAATAAATCTTTATTTAACTTCCAAGATTTATTCAGAAAAACTATTAATCCTCCAAATATAAGCCCATATGGTTGACTGTCAGTCGACAACGGTACAATCTGTATATATGGAAAAAAACAGAAAAATAAAAAAATATATTTCAAAGCCATATATTCCTTTACAACTGAGGAATGATTTTGAACATAGAATAGATTAATTGGTTTTATCTATTTGAATACAATCATATCATTAATTTTCTTCATATTTAATATAATCTTTATCCAATTATCAATTCTTAATTTTTCCAATATTGTATTATTTGGTTTATCACTGCTATAGTTTTGTGATATTGCTTCAGTATTGATAATTGGATTATATCGATCAATGACAATTATATTTGGATTATTCTGAAATAAGACATCATTTTTAATTTTAAAATTTGTTGTGATAATTTTTTTCTGATAGCCCAATCCTTGAATTGTTCGATTAGTCAAACCACTTTGTTCTGGAATTTCAATATCTATAATACATCGAGATGCATTAATAATGTTTTGTGCTACTATTGGATCTACATAATTGAATGAAATTATTGGATCAATAATTTTTCCATACAAAAGATCATATCGATAATCAATTTGTCCTCGATTTTTTAATTTAAATAATAGATGTTTTATATACTCAATTATGTTTGAACCTCGGTTTGTGATGATAATTTTGAAATAATAATTAATCCCATTATTTCTACAATATTTTTCAATTTTCTTAATGACCTCATATCTATCACTATGGAGCTTCCCAATAAAGCTAAGATCGTACTTTATCTCAGAATGGTTGCCATTTTTGTTTTCAACCCAAAACAACGGTAGATAATCAATATTATATTTGATGGAATCCTGATAATCAAAAGTGTAAACTTTATCAAAGAATGGAAATAAACAATTAAATCTAAAAGTTTTCAAAGAATCCCATAAGTATAATATACATTTGATGTTTGGATTTAATGTCTTTATTTTTTTTAATAGGATTGGATCTATAGACCAACCATTAATGCATAATAAATAATCCCATTCTTTATCCCATTGATCAAACTGTGAGTGATATTTTATATTTAAATTATTTAATTTATAATAGCACTTTCGTATGATTCTAAAAGATGATTTGATAAAATTAGGATTGAATTTTTGACATTGATCATAAATGATCTCAACATATGCTCCTTGTATCTCTAATTCATTCATTATTTGTGAATCTAATGGTGCGAATTTTGGAACTACAAGCAGTATTCTCTTTCCACTTATAGATGTCATTTATACAGTCCTTTATCTTTCATTTCTTTGATCGATTCATCGTATCTGTCCTCCTGTACACTCTGTGAGTCTACCCATGAGGCGAATCGAGAGATGCCTGTTGGGAAGTCGACCTTGGGCTGGAATCCAAGTATCTCCCGGGCCAGGGTGATGTCAGCATAGTTGTGACGGATGTCGCCGAGTCGGTAATTGCCTGACACACGGAGCGGGACCTCTGTCCCATAGCTCTCCATGAGCGTCCTGGCAACAGTCAGCACATCGGTGGCTACACCAGTCCCGACATTGAACACATGGCCTGCTGCCCTGGGGACTTCGATGCCTCGGATCGTGGCGTCGACGACATCATCGATGTACACAAAGTCCCTGGTCTCAAGTCCGTCCTCGAATATATTGATCTCATTGCCATTCTTTATGCGAGTGGAGAATATGGAGAGGATGCCGGTGTAGGGGTTGGACAAAGACTGGCCAGGACCGTAGACATTCTGATACCGGAATGTGACCGCATCAATTCCTATCGCCTTGCAGCAGAGATGTATAAGCTGTCCCTGGACCTGTTTTGTGATCCCATACACACTTGTGGGATGGATAGCCGAATCCTCAGTGGTGGCCACAAGCTCCAGCGGTGTGTCACAGCCCTTGAACTTGACCTCGAAATCGCCGTTTGACATATCCTCGTCTGTGCGCTCGTCGGGGTATACGTATGAATTTAGGTCGGGCGACCAGTAACGTCCCTCTCCGTATATGGCCCTGCTCTCCGCGGCAACTACCCGTTTGACGTCCAGGGTCCTGACGTTGGTCAGGATGTCGAGCATGATAGCTGTGCCGCCGATATTGGTGTTAACGTAGTTCTCAATATCATACATCGACTGTCCGGTGCCGGTCTCTGCTGCCAGATGCAGCACCGTATCAATCCCATCGAGAGCCCTGAGCCAGTCTTCACGTGATGTGACAGAGCCTCTGATGAAGTCGACCTTCCCGATTATCGACCTGTAAAGAGGGGAGGTCTCCTCGGGATTGTCCCCATGAATCTGCTTTGAGAGGTTGTCAAGAACTCTTACATAGTAGCCCTTTTCAATGAGCTTGAGTGCCACATTGGAGCCTATGAACCCAGCTCCTCCGGTTATAAGTATATTCTTCATATCTGGTTGTTTCCTATTTGAAATGTCCGTCAGGAGTGGTCTTTCGCCACTCCCTGCTATCGAAATCATATCTCTTTATTATTCTTGCCGGTATGCCGGCTGCAACGCAATAATCCGGGATGTCCTTTGTGACAACCGCATTCGCCCCGATGACACAATGCCTGCCGATGTTTGCCCCGAGAACTGAGACTCCCACCCCCAACCATGATCCCTCTCCGATGCGCACCCCGTCGCCATTCTGCACGATAGGCTGCCGGTGTATGGGAGTGCCTATGTCCTCATAGCCGTGAAGATTGTCCGATATGTACACCCGGTCGGCGGTCAGCACGTCTTTCTCTATTATTATGGATCTTGTTGCATAGATCTCATTGAAGTGACCGATGATGCAGCTGTCATGAATCTCAAGACGGCAATCGTGAGCACCTGTCAGGGGTTCGGCCGCAAGCCAGCTCCTGTACTGTATAATGACATTCGAACCGATTGAAATACCCCCCCCGCCAATGATTTGCAATGGTTTATGTATCAGAGAATTATTACCAAAATGTGACAGCCTGAACTTCCATTTAAAGGACATAATTCGTTTATATATCCCAAGATGGATTTGATTTAAATTATACATTGCAACTTAGATTATATAAATATTCCATTGGGAGATGTTTTTCTCCATTGTTTTTTTGTAAAGTCGTATCTTTTTACAATTCTGGCAGGCACCCCGACTATTATTGAGAAATCAGGAAAGATGCCTTTCACAACAGAGTTTGCTCCCACAACACAATGGTCTCCAATAATAGTCCCCTGAAGGATAACAGCGTTATTGTATATTTTACAATCTTTGCCTATTCTTACTGGCTTTACGATAAGATCTTGACTCTCTATCGGAATGCTGATATCAGTGTATGGATGATCAATATCCGTAACTGTAACATTATTTGCCAATGCTGTATTTGATCCGATTTCAATTCTTTGTGCACAAGTAATATGGCAATTCTGTTGAACAGAGACACCAGAGTGTAAAATTATAGATGGAATATAGTTCTGAGATCCATAATGGGATATTCCTTCAACTCTGCAATTCGAGAATATGGATACATTTTCCTTAAGGGTGATAAATTTCTTTGTAAATCTTATCGGTCGATATATTATCGTTTTCCCAGAAGATTCTTTATTGAATAAAGAAAAATATATGCCTCGTAGATGAGGAATGAAAGATCCATTATATATGGATGAAAATATAGAGCAAATAATGTTACTCATTTTATCTTATTCAAGCATAATCCTATGGTACTCATCTATTCCCAGTCCGACAGCGTACCTCAGTGCCTTGTCGATTCCGGTCTGGTAGTCAGCCAACGGCAGGTCCTTTATCCGGAGTATTAGCCCGGAGTATTGCTCTGGGGTGGAGAACTCGTCGTCGTATCCGGCCAGGGGTGTGTAGTTGCCGTCATAGTATCGGAGGCATGGGACGCCGCGCATCAGTGCTTCGTAATATGTGGTGGAGTTTATGGCTATAGCAAAGTCGAACGCGGTGTTGTCGATGCATTCATTTACGGTTGTTGACTTCGGGATTATCCGCATGCCGTTCTCGGATGCCAGTCTGGAATATTCGTCGTAGTCAAGGGATGGATGAAGCTTAAGGTGGAATTCCTGCCGGTCGGAGAACCTGCCGAGCATTCGGATCAAATCGCGGTTCTGCTTGTCCATGATGTACTGTGACAGCAGGACGACCCCTCTGCGCATGGGATTGTCAGCCTTCATTGGCCTGCATTCGACATTCTTGGGATAGCCTGCCACTTCCATGCGACCCTCCTCATATCCGTATTTTATGAACTCGTCCTTGGAGTACTGCCCCCAGCACAGCTGGATGTGGGAGGTCAGGTTCTCAAATGGGATGTCATTGATCGGGATGTCCCCGCCCTGTACGAAATATGTGCCTTCCATCAGCGAGTATGTCTTCGCTCCGAGATTCCTCAAATGCTGTGTGAGTATGTTCTCAAGGTTCAGGGTGTTGGCAAGGCATAGGAACTTCCTTATGTTCGAGAGGTCGACCTTAAGGAGCTCATCGATTGTGTTGCAGTAGAATGTGACCTGAGACGACAGTATGAGTCTGTCCTTCAGTGAGAGCCCGCATCCTTTCATACCGCACAGACCTGTGCGCAGACCCTTGAGTATGTTCCTGGGTGAGAACTTTATTTTCCGGTCGCTCCACCGGCTCGTGTCAATGTATGTGTTGCCTTCGCCGAGCCTTGATGCCACAGTGCTCATGAGCTCTCTGTGGTCATTGCGTAACGGATAGAACCCAAACACTGTCAGGACTGGTTTGAGCTCCGTAGTTTTCAGTTCTGTCACATCGAATGTGAACAGGAGTTTTGCGATGGACCTGACAGTCCCGAATGGGTCTGTGTTGCCTCCGGCTTTCCACATCAAATTAGCGCAAAGCACCTTGTTGAGCACTATGCCCCGATGCGTCGCAGTCAGTTTGCTGTGGAGGAGACGGTATCGTTCTTTATTAGTCATAGCTTGAATGAAAACAGGTGACGCCACGGCATGGGATATACCCTGACGGCAAGGAGCGTAACGGATACGAATATGGCGAAACTCACGAATGCCGAAGCCATAGAGACCCCCACCGGACCAAACAGCCTGATGCCTGCCCATGCAAGCACGCAGGCAATGAGGCTCCACGTGAAAGTTATGATGCCGAGAGGCTTGGTCCTGAACGTGTAGTGCGAGAAGCACACGAACATAAGATATCCACCCTGAAACATCTGTGCCAGCATTACCCATGGGAGGAATGACAGAGACCCGAGATAGTCGGCAGGATAGATGGACCTTATCATCACTATCGAAACGAGGTATGACAGGACCACGAACACCACAGTCCCTAACAGGCATAGCCTGATGAGCCTTATCAACGAGTGCTGTTGATGGACGGTCTCATTGGGGGCTTTATCGAATGCCGCCAACTTTTTATAGAGATATGGGGCATATGCGTTGTTGAATGCTGTCAGGAACATCATGACCACCGATCCCCATGTAAGGGCCACTGAATAAAGGCCGTTTTCTGAGAGGTCGCACATGTTTGTGAGAAGGATCTTTTCGACCCCGCCCCTGAACCAGAACGAAAGCGCATGCGGAATTATGGGCACTGCAAAGGACAGTGTCTGCACCAGGAACTCTTTGCGTATCCTCGCTTCAAGGTAGCCGCGTCTGTACAGGATGTAGAGGCTGATGATGCCGAACACAATGACGGAACACATCATGCTGTACACCCTTCCTTGCCAGCCGAGAAGCAGTATTATCACGAACACTACGGTGGTGGCTGCGTTCACTGCCGACTGGGATATCTGGTAGACCCCGAATGCCACAGGCCGTTCCTCGCATCGCCACAAAAGCATGTTTATGTTGGTGATGCCTGTGAACCATACCACCACAATGGCATACATTTGAAATGTGGGGCTTATGTTCAGGCCTCTGTCGATCCACCGGAATATAAACATGTTTATTATCAGGCATACGAATGTCACAACCGTGTTCAGTAGCATCATGTTGGAGACATACGATCGGATCTCGCTCTTGTCTAACTTATTGAACATGACAGGCAACGCCCCGGCTGTGCACAGAAAACAGAATACCGAGAGGATCTGGACATACACATTGAAGTTAGTCACCACACCATAGTCGCCTGGTGTGAGATAGTAGGTGATAAATGGCAGAAGCAGGAATGGAATAGCCTTGTTTATGCCGTCACATACGACATAAACAAAGGAATTCCTCACCAGTGATGAACCGAGTATCCGGTTTATAGACATTTACAGATCCTTATTTTTTACCTATGATGTAGGGGTCTATCTGACTGACGGATTCGTCCATGTCGAGCCAGGCTCGGGCGCATGCCAGGTCGAGTCCGTCGTCGATGTCACATCCGGTTCTCTTGTCCACCACGAATTTGTATGGATTCCTGCCATGGAAATATGCCCATTCGATCATCTTTTCACGCGGAGCCATGAGGATGCCGTCAGTGACGAAGTACAGTGTAGGCAACTGCTGGCTTGGGACGTGCTTCAAGCCGAGCTCGTAGTTGAGCGGGCCATCCTCATTCCAGATGTAACGCTTGAAGCTCTCCACACTCATCAGTGAGTCAAATCCCTGTTCCAATGCCGGATAATATGCTTCGATAGCCTCTCTGTAGTCCTTTGGGAACACCAATGGCGATGTGCATGTTGCCCACAGTATGGTGTCACCGTCGACACTCTCTGCAATATGACGGACCACTTCCCCAAAGGTCTTTGTCTTTTCATCACAGTACTCCGGCGCACGCTTATGGGTGTCAGCTCCGGCTGCTTTTGCCATCTCCAGCATCAGGTCGGAATCGGACGATACCACTATCTTGGTGATATCTTTCACCTGTTTCAGCTGGTTGATTTTATTCACCAGTAGATTTGTGCCTGCAAAGGGTGCCACGTTTTTGTTTTTCAGGCGTGTGCTGCCTGCCCTTACCGGGATGATCGCTGTAATTGTTTTCATATGAGTCATTAATGTTATGTCCTGGTCAATTACAGTGCATCGGCGCGGCAGCGGCAGGCAACGGTCTATTCCAGCAACTCCAGCTTTTCTATCACCGTTTTTCGGTATATCTGCTCGGCAATATAGAAATCCAATGGAGTGTCAATGTCGATCGCCTCAATGTCAGAGGTCACTACAAATCTGGGGTTCTTGCCTATTATATTGCGGTTGTTGATCAGATCCTGCCTTCCGATGACAGTGACACCGAAATTGAGGGCCACCATGTCCGGCAGGTCCTGTGAATTGGGAGCGTTGGACGGATCATAGTTCAACGGCTTGCCGTCAAGCCATAGGAACTCCTTGATCTGGCTTACTGTCGATACGCAGTCGTTTTCGCCACGTTCCGCATAGGCTCGTATGCACTGGGATATGGTTTCTGGTTTTACGAATGGAGAGGTGCAGGGGCAATACATGAACACATCCGTGTCAGTGACCTCACCGAGATTGCGGAAGAATTCACTGCCTGAACATTCGGACGAGGCGTAATACTCCTCCCTGCGGTATGTTTTTACCCCCCCCACTGCATAACATTCGTTAACAATTCGGATGGCGTCCTCACTGTTCGTATTGACGATGATCTCATCAATCTCTGGCACTTGCATCAGGGTGCGGATCTTTAGCTCCATGAGGCATGTGTCGCCGAATGGGCGCAGGTTCTTGTCCTTTACGCGCTGAGATCCCCGTCGGATAGGGATGACAGCAGTGATCTTTTGTTTTGGGTTGGAGACAATCATAAATATGGTATTTGATGACTATGAGAGAGGGTTTGCAGGCTGTTTTTATAATATGCAGAATCTGCGATTGGTCAATATGAAAGCCGCCGGGACTACCTGTCCCGGATGCCGATTGAATATGATGTCAATGTGAGTTTTTGTCATCTGTCAAAGCATTGATGAGGGCTCGACATTCAGTCTGTCTATGCGGAGGCGGGCGCAGCCGAGCACGGAGAGCTCTATCAGCAGCTCGCTGTCTCCGCCGGTGAGGTCGACGATCTCTCCCTCAAGGCCTCGGAGACCACCGCGGACGACTCGTACGCGGTCGCCGCGCCGAAATGCGCGCTCCTCTATGCTGACAGGGGTATCGGAGTTCCCCAGGATGAAGCGTAGGGTCTGCATCTGGGGCTCTGGGATGACGGCAAGGCGGCCTGTGCCTGTGGCGGCGCGGTCGGTCATGAATCGCTTGATGAAAGGGTATGAGACTATCAGACGGCGCTCCGGCTCGCTGCACCTTACGAAGACGACCGAGCGGATGACCACCTGCTCTGATCGTGCGCGCCTGCCGTTCTTCCAAACCTTCACCTGCTCCTGGGTGGCTACGTAAGATGTGTGACCTAGAGACGTGAGCTTATCGCGAACGCTTTTCTCGCTGTTATTATTTACTACAGCTACATACCACTTGGGAGAGGACACGCCTACGGCGTCGCCAACGCCTGGAAGCACTGCCGCAACGCTCGTGTCTTTCGATTCCGATGCCATCTGACAAAATAGCACTAAGTGATGCCAGTATCTCTTGCTTAGAGTGCATCACTTTTTTAAATCAAATGCAAAATTAACAAAAATCCTTATATGAGGCAAATTTAGTGAATAAAATTGGTCGGATTGTTAAACCACGGATATAACAATGGTGGCTATTGTTTTAAGATTTCAGTGTGTATTTGCAGCAATGAATTATCTATCAATTTATTATCTGATATCCGCATCTCTAAGCAAGAGATACTGACATCACTTAGTGCTATTTTGTCAGATGGCATCGGAATCGAAAGACACGAGCGTTGCGGCAGTGCTTCCAGGCGTTGGCGACGCCGTAGGCGTATCCTCTCCCAAGTGGTATGTAGCTGTAGTAAATAATAACAGCGAGAAAAGCGTCCGCGATAAGCTCACGTCTTTAGGTCACACATCTTACGTAGCCACCCAGGAGCAGGTGAAGGTTTGGAAGAACGGCAGGCGCGCACGATCAGAACAGGTGGTCATCCGCTCGGTAGTCTTCGTAAGGTGCAGCGAGCCGGAGCGTCGTCTGATAGTCTCATACCCTTTCATCAAGCGATTCATGACCGACCGCGCCGCCACAGGCACAGGCCGCCTTGCCGTCATCCCAGAGCCCCAGATGCAGACCCTACGCTTCATCCTGGGGAACTCCGACACCCCTGTCAGCATAGAGGAGCGCGCATTTCGGCGCGGCGACCGCGTACGAGTCGTCCGCGGTGGTCTCCGAGGCCTTGAGGGAGAGATCGTCGACCTCACCGGCGGAGACAGCGAGCTGCTGATAGAGCTCTCCGTTCTCGGCTGCGCCCGCCTCCGCATCGACAGACTGAATGTTGAAGCCGCTGTATGATCTATTGATTATTTAATAAACGAAATTGGTTCATAACCTATTTTTAGAGGTGAAGATTGTAAAAATCATTAATATAGATGGTATCAATCAGACGTAATTTTCTGTATAATATATTGTTAAATGTGTCAAGGGTTGTATTCCCATTGATCACAGCACCATATATATCCAGAATACTTGAACCGACAGGTGTTGGATTGTATAATTTTGCAAATACATATTCTGGATATTTTGCATTATTTGCTCTTCTTGGGATACCAGTATATGGAGTAAGAGAGGTGTCAAAAATCCGAGAGTCAAAGGAGGATCTTTCTGAATTTGTGTCTGATATGTATTCAATCTCGATCGTAACAACTGTTATGATCAGCATTGTGTATGTGTTTACAATTTTCTGTATTCCACAACTTACGCAAAACAATATAATATTTTTAGTTTCAGGATTTATTCTATATGTGGCACCATTAAGGGTTGATTGGTATTTTTCTGGATTGGAACGGTTCAAATATATAACAATTCGTGTGCTCGTTATACGATTTATCTCTATTATATGTATGTTTGTGTTTGTTAGGACAAAGCAAGATCTACTCATATATGTGATAATAGGAGTGTCAGGGACCATAGGTGGAGATATTTGGAATTATATAATGCTGTGTCGTGAAGGCATAAAGCCAAAGTTCAGGATACAAAAACTGAAAAGGCACATCAATTCTCTATGTATACTTTTTGCGTCGTCATTAGCTGTATCGGTTTATTCCATGCTTGACACGATAATGTTAGGATTTATGACAGATTATAGTGAAGTGGGATATTACAATAATGCAAATAATCTATCAAAGTCTCTTTTAGCAATAGTCACAAGCCTTTCGGCAGTTGCAATACCTCGTATCTCATATTATGCCAGTAACAGCAATTATAAAGAGATTGATATTTTGCTACAAAAATCATTTTCTATAGTATCTTTCCTGTCGATTCCAATGATGATTGGGGTAATTTGTGTGGCATCACAGTTTGTGCCATTGTTTTTTGGTCCTAATTTTGAGGGTTCTATAATCCCTTTAATCATAATGAGTGGAGTGATATGTGTGATTGGATTCAATAACATTACAGGGGGGCAAATATTAATTGGCTTAGGTTGTGATAAGCTTTTTTTAAAAGGAATTCTTACAGGTTCCGTTTGCAACGTTATATTAAATATTTTTATGATCCGTCATCTTGGTGCAATAGGGGCATCTATTTCTTCATTGACAGCCGAGATTATAATTTTTATTATTTCTTTTTTATATGTAAAATATCGTACGCCAGTCAGGTTGATTATTCCGAAAAAGGACATATGTAAAACCATAATATCATGTGGCGTATTCTATCCTTTAATATTGGGGCTGTCAAAGTTATTTAGTGGCTGGTTGCTGATCATATCCTATGTGGCAATCGGGTTTTGTGTATATATATTGTTACAGATTCTTATGAAAAACTCGACTCTCAGGTTGCTACCTGTCAACCGATTTATTAAAATGAATATTTGATGAGATTTCCGTTCAAGAATTATCTAAAAAAGATATATCTTCGATATCGGTATAAAGTGAAATTTAATGGGCGTGCCTTTATATCCGGTTGTACATTTGAGGGATTTAATATGATTGCAGATAATGTTTTCTTAATGTCTGTGGTATTAGGAAGAGGGTCCTATATCTCGTTTGATTCGCATATTTGTTGGGCTAAAATTGGTCGTTATTGCAGTATTGGAGATAATGTGAGGATCGGTTTGGGTCGGCATCCCGTGTCTGAAAATATATCAACACATCCTGCGTTTTATTCAGATGTTTCAAAAGTCTGCGGCTACTCATTTCATAAAGGAAAGCCGGAACTGTTCAAGTCACTACAATATGTAGACCGGTATAATAAATATACTGTTGAGATTGGTAATGATGTGTGGATAGGATCCAATGTGCTAATAATGGATAATGTAAAAATAGGGGATGGAGCAATTATTGGAGGAGGAGCAGTAGTGACAAAAAATGTTGAGCCATATTCTGTAGTTGTGGGTGTCCCTGCAAGAGTAATTAGATATCGTTTCCCAAAGGACAGACGTGATCATTTAATGAGAATCAGATGGTGGGACAATGACTGGAACTGGATTGAACAGCATTACACAGAATTTTCACGTGTTGATGAGTTTATGAATAAATATGGGAGTAAGGGCAATGATTCATGATGTATTATACACTATAGTAAAATGGCTTGCCAGGATATGTCATTACATATATCCATATAGATTAGCTGTTGTACAGAAGCGAGTAGTTGATCAATTTTATAATGCATGGATTAGCAAATCGTTCGTTAATTTTGGTGCCTCTTCACAAATATGTCGTCCATGTACCTTGGTCGGAGAAAGATATATAAGTATAGGTAAAAATGTCAAGATAGATCACCACTCAGTATTGACTGCATGGGATAATTATGCTGGAGACACATTTTCTCCGAATATAGAAATTGGGAATGATGTCCAAATAGGAGAATATGTTCACATAACAGCCATAAATTCCATTAAAATAGGACGTGGAACATTGACCGGACGATGGGTAACCATTACAGACAACAGTCATGGAGATACAGGTGTTGGCACATTGCATATCCAACCAACACAACGCAAACTCTATTCAAAAGGTCCTGTTGTAATAGGTAATAATGTATGGATTGGTGATAAGGTCACAATCTTGCCTGGAATAACAATTTCAGATGGAGCTGTAATCGGAGCAAATGCTGTGGTCAATAAGGATATACCCCCATATTCGTTAGCAGTAGGGAATCCTATAAAAATAGTATCATTATCAAAATGAAAACACTCAACATAACGATGCTTTTTCACTATCTTGACTCAGGAATTGTCGGGAAAGATATGTTTTTGGTGTCAAAATATCTTGGAGGAATGCTTGACGCGAATGTTGACTATGTATTTCCAAAAGCAGAGCATAATAAGCAATTTTCAGGGGTATATAGAGGTGTCAATATGATCCCAATAAAATCCAAAAGCAAATATGAAGCTACTATTTGGAGTGAGAAAGAGATGTTTTGGTATCTCATAAAAAATGCTAAGAAAATAGATGTCTTGCAGCTTTTTTGGATGAATCGAAGGAACTTGGTTTTCTCTTGGGTCTATAAAAAAATTAATCCTACAGGGATAGTATATATAAAAGCTGATATGAATTCTGTCCCTGTCTTGGGTAATGGTTTAAAAGGTTGGATAAAAGGCATGTTATATAAGTCCATTGACATACTTTCTGTTGAGACAAAGAATAATTATGATGAAATAAAAGCAGGGTGTTGTGGCGATTACTTAAAGAATGTAGTGGAATGGATGCCAAATGGGCATGACTCCGAGTTGCGACAAGACTTGCATGTGATTAGAAAAGGTTATGACAAAAAAGAGAACCTGATTATCACGGTAGGAAGGTTGGGGAGTAAACAGAAAAACACTCAAATGTTGTTGGATGCTGTTGCAAAGTGTAATTTACGGGATTATAAAGTGGTATTGATAGGACCTGTGGAACATGATTTTGAGCCGTATGTCAATAAATATTTTAAGGACAATCCAAGGCTTGCCGAAAAAGTTTTGTTCACTGGTCCTATTTATGATAAGAAAGAACTTTGGGAATGGTATAACCGGGCTAAGATATTCTGCCTAACATCCACATTTGAATGTATGGCACAGGTATATAGCGAAGCTCTCGCCTTTGGTAATTATATATTGACAACACCGGTTACAGGAGCAAAAGAAATTACTGATAATGAAGAATTAGGTAAATTCATTGCATTTGATTCTTCAACCCAATTGTCGAATGAGCTTCAGAAACTTATTGATGATGACAGTAGACTAAAAAACACTATACCTAAAGCATTTAAACTGTCGGATGAAGTGTTTAATTGGCCTTCACTCGTGGTGACTATATCTGATAAAATAAAAAAGATCATAAAAAATCGGGAAAAATGACAAACTGTGCATTCACAATTGTCGCCAAGAATTATATCGGCTTGGCAATGATACTTGAAAAGTCTATAAAGAGATATTACACAGATTTGGACTTTTTCATTGTGGTGGCTGATGAGCCATCATCAGAACTATCAGATATGCCTGAAAATATCATTTTTGCCAAAGATGAATTAGGCATTGATAATAAGAAATGGTATGAGATGGCATTCAAGTATGACTTGACGGAATTCTGCACGGCAATAAAGCCTGATTCTATACTATATATTCTTTCCCAAGGATATGAGAAGGTTATTTATCTTGATCCGGATATATATTTTTTCAGTTCGATAGCACCGATATTTGAGAGTCTTGACAGGTATCAAATCATACTGACACCACATATTACTACAATTCCTCGTTTGGGGGAGACTGATTCACCTGAAAACATATGGTTGTCATGTGGAATATTCAATTTAGGGTTTATGGGGGTGCAAGATAATCCAAAGGTGCGCAAGATGTTGAGATGGTGGAGCGAACGCCTGAGAGATCAATGCTTTGTCGATTTTGAAAAAGGAGAATATACTGATCAAAAATGGATGAATTTTATACCTTCCTCTTTTGATTCGACAGAACTTTTAATCTCAAATAATTTAGGATGTAACCTCGCGCCATGGAACTTTTTTGAGCGCAGAATTATGATGAACGGTGATGCTGCTTTTGTGACACTCAGAGAAAATAATGGTTCTAATGAGGTTTTCCCATTAATTTTTACGCATTTTTCAGGTTATGATTATTCGAAATTGAAGGATGGTATAATATTTCAGAAGAACATAGCTGACATTCGTGAATATAAAGATATAAATCTGATTCTTAATGTCTATGCCGATGCCATTCGGTCGAATCAAGAGTTATTTGATGTCACTATTAAAAGCGAATATTCCTATAATAGATTTGACAATAATATCCCTATAGAACAATATCACAGACGTTTGTACCGTGCTTATTCTGAAAACATCCAATCATCGATCTCTCCTTTTGACATAAAGTCACAATTCTACACATTGTTAAAGAATAATAGGCTATTGAATGTCAGGAGGGATAGTAATGTTAGAATTCAAAAAACAGATGTGCCTAAGGTCGGGCATAAAGTTAGGATAATTAATGCTGGATTTCGGATGCTTCATAGGCTTATCGGTACATCACAATACTTTTTGTTTTTGAGATTCCTACGAGGATATTCTCGGCCTGAAGATCAGCTCCATATTTTAGGTTATAAATCCAAGTTTGAAAATCTGCGAAAACATTAAGTCAAATATTTATGAAGGTCTTATATATATATCCTAAACCACAGGAACAACAGGCTGGGCTTGAGCGAGTAAATATTAGGAATAGAGAGCTTCTTGAACAGTCAATGGCAGAAGTAAAGACTTTTGAAGTACCATTGACAACAAAAGTACAAACATTTATAGGACTACTTGAGGGCTATTGTGGAGGTATACGGTATAAGCGGGTTAAAGAAATCTTTTCAATACTAGACGAAGAGCCGGTAGACGTTGTGTTTTTATGGAGCTCAAAATCAGGGAAGCTTGCTAAGAAAATAGCTAATAGATTCCATCAAATCAAAATTGTGACATTTTTTCATAATGTAGAGATTCAATATGGGGAAGAGGAGCTCAAGATCGCACCGTCTTTAAAAAACAGGTTCATAAATTTGGTTGTCAGATCAAATGAGCGACACGCTGTAGAAAACAGTAATTCTCTTATAACGATGAATCAGCGTGACAACATGCTTTTAAAAAGATATTATAATAGGACTGCCGATCTAATATTACCATTGGGGATGTCGGATGTTTATCTGAAGTCAATTAGTCCTGACAGATTCAATAATCCTAATATCATGTTGAAATTGATTTTTGTTGGGTCGGCATTCTTTGCAAACATAGATGGATTAGAGTGGCTTCTTCAAAATGTGTTCTCAAAACTCTCTAATGTAGAGCTGCTAATTATTGGTAAAAACATGGATAAACATTTCACGCAGTCTTATGACGATGCTCGGAATGCTCGTGTAAAGGTTTCCGGTTATGTAGAGGATCTTGAAGAAGTATATGAGCAATGCCACATTGTGATCAGTCCGATTTTTCATGGAGGAGGTATGAAGACAAAGACTGCTGAGGCAATGATGTATGGATGTCCTATAATTGGTTCGAAAGAAGCTTTTGAAGGATATGATGTGGATTATAATCAGATAGGTGCTCAATGCAATACTGCTAAGGAGTTTATTGATGCGATAAATAGGATGCGAACATCAGAAGTGTTAATCCAATGCGCCAGGTACGCTCGCAACATATTCCTTAGAAAGTATGAAACCAATGCCCTCAGTGACAAGATGTCTTATTTCTTATCATCAATGGCTTGATAATATAAAATATGGGAATCTCAAAAAATAGAAAAATCGGGCTTGTTTATCTTGGTCGAAAAGGAGGTGGAGCCACATATTCTTATGAAATGGCACAAGCCTTGATTGAAAAAGGATTAGAGATATTTGCTGTAATAGCAAAAGATATAGAGAATCGAGATCGTTGGGAAAATCTTTTTCAGAATAATGGGATGAGAATTGTATTTTTACCGACATATTCATCCAAATTTGGATTTCTGAAAAGCTTTTTACCAAATAGAGAATATATGCGATGCGTATATGATCTGAAGTCATGGGGACTTGATGTGATATATATTCCAATGTTGAGTTTGAATGCGCGAAAGATTATCAAGCATTTCAAGGGAATAGATATTGTGACAACAGTTCATGATTTGTATCCACATCCTGGCGAGCAGAATCCGATACAATACAATATATTTGAGCAAATAAAGAAGAAAAGTACAAAATTCATTGTTCTGACAAAGAGCTTTAGAAATAAGGTGGCTCAAATGTATAATGTCTCTCAGGAACGAGTGTGTTTTATACCACATGCCGGATTCTGTTTTAATAAAAACGGAGATTTGCCGAACTTCTCAACGATTAAAAATACAATATTGTTTTTTGGAAGGATCACCCCATACAAAGGTTTGGGAATCCTGCTCAAAGCTATGGAACATGTGAAAGAGACATTGCCGTCTCTTAGGCTTGTGATTGCAGGGAATGGAGATATAACAAGTAGTGAAAAAGATCTGATAAGACAAAACGCCAATGTTACATTTATCAATGATTGGATATCGGAAGATAAGATTGTAAGGCTTTTTGCGGAGTCAGATATGACCATTTTGCCATATGTGGAAGCATCTCAATCAGGTGTTGCTGCAGCGTCATTCAGTGCCGGGAGATCTGTTATAGCAAGTAATGTGGGTGGCTTAAAAGAGCAAGTTGAAGCTGGAGGCGGATTGATTGTCGATCCAGGTAATATTATAGAACTGGCAAATGCCATAACCAATTGTTATAAGCACCCCAATACTATTCGTGAAAGGAATAGACGAGCGTATGAATACTTTAAAACAGAACTTACATGGTCGGCTTCTGCAAGTAAACTTATAGAATTTTTATAAACGGATGTATTCCCAATAATAAATGCTGTTTTATTTTGCCCTAAATATTCTATTTGCATTATTTTCTATAATTGAACTTTTATCAAGGAAGTGTGGGATTACAAAGCTTCTATTTGGTACAAGTGTTTTCATTTTATTCATCCTTTCATTTATACGATGGGAGACCGGTACTGATTGGGAACATTACCTAAAAATGTATTTTTGGATTCGTGTTCCATGGGAAGATTTTGACTCTGGAATGGAATACGGATTTTTATTTGTAGAGAATTTAGGGAAATCAATATTTGATGACTATACTGGAGTCCTGTTTATATTTGCCTTGATCATATATGGTTGTATCTGTTATGCATATCCGAGGCTTTGTCGTTACCCAATGGTTGCCTTGTGGGTTTCTTTTTGCGTCACATTTGCAAGCATGTTGTTTGTTAGACAGAATGTGGCGGGAGCTATTCTCCTTATATCATTGATGTGTGCTTATAGGCATGATTTTAAAGGTTTTATATTCTCAGTATTCATAGCCTCATTGTTCCATCGAACGGCATGGGCTTTTATTATAGTTTATCCCTTATTCAATAGAGTTTACACTCAGAAAACAATAACCATTGGCTTATTGGTGAGTGTCGTAGTCGGATTAGCAATGTCCAAATTTATATTAGGGACATTAGGGGTATTGTTTTCCGGAGTGATAGAAGCGAAAATCAATACATATCTTGAGCTTGGTACAAATGACAATTCAATGAGCTACTCAACATCATTTATACTCCTAAAAGGCTTTGCTAATCGGTGTGTGCTACTAATTTTATTTCTATTTGAATTCAAGGAGTCAGTAAGAAAAAATGACCGGCTATTAAACGGACTTTTAAATGTATATGTGTTTGGGACCATACTATATTGCTCATTATTACCATTAAGCATATCCTTAGCTCGCGTTGCAGTATATATGGATATTGTTCAAATTTTTTTGATCTCAACAATTTTGGTCCATCAAAAACGAATGGCAAATCGATTGTTATTGTTCTTTGTGCTTTGGTGCTATTACATAATACGTTTCTATACATATTTAATGTCATATGAACATGAGTTCATGCCTTTTAATACCATATTTTCATAATTGGTTTAATTAAATTAAAAATATATGCGGATTTTACAGGTAATAACCCTTAGCGAATTAGGCGGAGCGCAGTCCGTAGTCATCAATCTAGCCAACAAGCTTTGTGAAAATCATGAGGTGATTGTTGCTGCTGGGGAAGGGGATGGGAAAATGTTTGATGGGCTTAGTTTAAAAGTAACTACTGAGCGAGTTCCATCTCTTATGCGGAGACTGTCTCCGATAAATGAATTAAAAGCAATGTTGCAATTGAAAAAAATATATCGTAAATATCATCCGGATATAATTCATTTGCACTCTTCTAAAGCTGGAATTCTTGGGCGTATCGCTTTCCCCAAAAGTAAGATTGTTTATACTGTACATGGTTTTGATTCTATCAGAATTGCATATAGAAAGTTCCTTCCATTAGAGAAAATTTTGCAGTATCAATGTGCATATATTGTTGGAGTTAGTAGGTATGACGAGCGTAATCTTCTTGACGAAGGAATTAATCAAAATGTGTCAGTTGTATATAATGGTATTTTTAAACCAAAAGAATTAGATGCTGACCCATTTAAAGATTTTAAAGGATATAAAGGCAAAGTGTTATGTATAGCAAGGTTGTCTCCTCAAAAAAATACTAAACTATTTATTGATGTTGCAAGATTGCTTCCTGAATATGCATTTATTTGGATAGGGAATCAGTCTTTGCCAAATTTTGATTATCCTAAAAATGTTTATTTTATAGGTAATATTCAAGGGGCTGGATCATATGCTAAATATGCCGACGTATTTATGCTTCCAAGCAATTACGAAGGCTTGCCTATGGTGATTATTGAGGCTTTATCGAATGGAACACCTGTTGTTGCTTCTGATGTGGGTGGTATATCAGAGCTACTCGATTGTGACAATGGGTATGCGTTGAAGAATGAAGCTGGTATAATGGCAGAAAAAATCAAGGAGATTATAACTTTGCCGACACAGAAGAAAGAAGCAATGTTCCGGCATTGTGTGTCAACGTATGAGAATCAGTTTACAGTTGATAAGATGGTAAATGGATATTTGAATATATATGAAAAAATTGTAAATCGATGATTGATTCTATGAAAATCGCAATGATAGGGGCCAGCGGATTTGTTGGCACGAGGCTTCTGGGGCTTCTGAGTGAATACCCGCAGCAATATGACTGCAGGAACATCGACCTCCTTCCGAGCCACTTCTTCAATGAGATCACCACAATAGGCGACGTGCGCTCTCAGGAGCAGATGGACCGCGGGCTCCAGGGCGCCGATGTCGTGATACTTCTCGCCGCTCAGCACCGCGATGACATCTCGCCTGTCTCCCTGTACTACGACACCAACGTAGGAGGCATGGAGGTCACGTTGAAAGCCATGGAGAAGAACGGCTGCAAACGCATTATATTTTTCTCGTCCGTGGCTGTGTATGGTCTTGACAAGCCCAATCCAGCAGAGAACTATCCTGCTGATCCGTTCAATCATTACGGCAAATCCAAATGGCAGGCAGAGCAGGTGTTGCAGAGATGGCACGAGTCACATCCGGAGTGGAACATCGACATCGTGCGCCCTACAGTGATCTTCGGCGAGCGCAACCGCGGCAACGTCTACAACCTGCTCAGGCAGATCTCATCCGGTAAGTTCCTGATGGTCGGCAAGGGCGAGAATAAGAAGTCGATGGCCTATGTCGGCAACATCGTGGCTTTTGTGAAATACCTTATCGACAATGTCACAGAGGGCTACAACGTGTTCAACTACATCGACAAGCCTGACAACAACATGAACCAGCTCGTATCCCATGTCAGCAAGGTCCTCGGCAAGCACATCCCGGCAACGCATTTCCCATACTGGCTCGGAATGATGGGCGGCTACTGCTTCGACCTCCTTGCCAGGATTACGGGACGGAAGCTCACTGTGTCATCGGTCCGCGTAAAGAAATTCTGTGCCACCACCGAGTTCGACGCCACAAAGGCACACTCCTCAGGTTTCAAGGCTCCATACACCCTTGACGAAGGCCTCGCCCGCACACTCGAATTCGAATTTGTGCATCCACGCACCGACGACATCACGTTCAAATCAGAGTAGGAGAGATCTGTATCAGTCATACAACTTAAATTAATTGTGGTGGTGTCTAAGATATGTATTAGGATATCACCGCAGTTTTTATATATGATATAATATTAAAGTATTTGGAGAAAATCTTTTTTGGAATTTCTGGGAAATGCGAGGAAAATTTGCTAATTTTGCGAAAATTTTTAAGACTATGGGTGATTCCGCGCTGAAAGGACGGCGGTTTTGCCGATGAAATAAAGTAAAAATCATCTCATTATGGCGAAGAGATTCAAGGAATATGGCGGGCTGAATCTGCCCGAAATCAATCAGAGAGTGCTCGGACAGTGGAGTGACGAGGATGTGTTCCGCCGTACCATGTCGGAGCGCGAAGGTTGTCCGTCGTTTGTGTTTTTTGAGGGTCCCCCTTCTGCTAACGGCCGTCCGGGCATCCATCATGTGCTTGCCAGGACTATCAAGGATATTTTCTGCCGTTATAAGACTATGCAGGGATTCCAGGTGAAGCGCAAGGCTGGATGGGACACCCATGGGCTTCCTGTGGAGCTTGGCGTTGAAAAGGAGCTCGGCATCACCAAGGAGGATATCGGTAAGAAGATATCTGTTGATGAATACAATGCTGCATGCCGTCGAGAGGTGATGAAGTACACTGACCAGTGGGAGGACCTCACCAAGCGTATGGGATATTGGGTGGATATGCCTAATGCATATATCACCTATGACAACCGGTATATCGAGACTGTGTGGTGGCTGCTGAGCAAGCTTTACGAGAAGGGCTACCTTTATAAAGGGTACACCATCCAGCCTTATTCTCCCGCTGCCGGTACAGGACTGAGCTCTCACGAGCTCAACCAGCCCGGATGTTACCGTGATGTTAAGGACACTACCTGTGTGGCCCAGTTCAAGGTGGTTGACGACAATTCACCTGCACTTGCTCCCTACAGGGATATTCTTTTCCAGTGGGGTACACCTTATTTCCTGGCATGGACCACCACTCCATGGACTCTTCCGTCAAATACCGCCCTGGCTGTAGGCCCGGAAATTGCTTACAATATCGTACGCACCTACAATCCATATTCGGGCAAGCCTATCACTGTGGTTGCCGCTGATGCGCTTATGGGCTCGCTTTTCAATGCAAAGGCCTGCGAGCTCAGACTCGATGAATATAACAAGGGTGACAAGCTTGTGCCTTATGAGGTGGTGGCAACAGTGAAGGGTGCCGACCTTGTGGGTATAAATTATGAGCAGCTTCTTCCTTGGGTTAACCCGGGAGAGGGCGCGTTCCGTGTGATACCTGGAGACTATGTGACCACTGAGGACGGAACAGGCATTGTGCATATAGCCGGCACGTTCGGTGCCGATGACCTCCGCGTGTCAAAGCAGAGCGGAGTGCCGCCGCTACATCTTATAGACCGTGACGGCAATATCCGTCCGATGGTCGACATGACAGGCCGTTTCTATCTGATGAGTGATCTTGATCCGAAGTTTGTCAGCGAGATGGTTGATGCGGAGGCTTACAAGGCATGGGAAGGTAAGTATGTCAAGAACGCTTACGACCCTGCTGCCACAGAGGAGACCGAGACTCTTGACGTGCAGATATGCATGGAGCTTAAAGCCACCGACAAAGTGTACAAGATAGAGAAGCATACACACAACTATCCTCATTGCTGGCGTACCGACAAACCGGTGCTCTACTATCCGCTTGACAGCTGGTTCATAAAGACCACAGCAGTGCGTGAGCGTCTGATGGAGCTTAATGAGGGCATCAACTGGAAGCCTGCGTCCACAGGTTCGGGCCGTTTCGGAAAATGGCTTGAGAACCTTCAGGACTGGAATCTGTCACGCAGCCGTTACTGGGGGACACCTCTGCCCATATGGCGTACAGAGGACGGAGCCGAGGAGATGTGCATCTCGTCGGTAGAGCAGCTCTGTGCCGAGATGGACCGTGCGGTTGAAGCCGGACTCATGAAGGAGAACCTTTATCGCAAGGCTGGATTTGAGCCCGGAGTATATGCAAAGGAAAATTACGACAAGATAGACCTGCACCGTCCTTATGTCGATGATATAGTGCTCCTGTCGCCGTCCGGCAAGCCGATGTATCGCGAGAAAGACCTCATAGACGTGTGGTTTGACTCCGGATCAATGCCTTATGCACAGATTCATTATCCGTTTGAGAACAAGGAGGCGTTTGACAATCGTGAGGTATATCCCGCCGACTTCATCGCCGAGGGTGTCGATCAGACCCGCGGATGGTTCTTCACTCTCCATGCGATCGCCGGAATGCTCTTTGACTCTGTAGCTTACAAGGCTGTGGTATCCAATGGGCTTGTCCTTGACAAGTTTGGCAACAAAATGTCAAAGCGTCTTGGCAATGCGGTGGATCCTTTCGGGCAGATTGAGAAATTCGGTGCCGATCCGGTGCGCTGGTACATGATATCCAATTCATCACCATGGGATAATCTCAAGTATGATGAGAACGGAGTGGCGGAGACTTCGCGCAAGTTCTTCTCCACGCTATACAATACATATGGTTTCTTCGCACTGTATGCCAACCTTGACGGATTTGATCCGACTGCTCCGGCAATTCCTGTTGCCGAGCGTCCCGAGATAGACCGCTGGGTGCTCTCCCTGCTCAACACTCTGGTGGGGACTGTCACCGAGTCGCTTGACGATTATGAGCCCACACGTGCAGCACGTGCGATATCAGAATTTGTCGACTCGCTCTCCAACTGGTATGTACGCCTCAACCGCAAACGTTTCTGGAGTGGTGATAACGCCGCTTATCAGACTCTTTATCAGTGTCTGGAGACAGTATCGCGTCTCATCGCTCCTTTTGCACCGTTCTATGCCGACGAGCTGTATCGCGCCCTCACAGCATCCGGCACATCAGTGCATCTTGCAGAATTCCCCAAGATGGATCAGTCACTCTCGGCTCCCGAGCTTGAGAAGCGTCAGCAGTTGGCTCAGGATATCACATCCATGACACTTGCTCTACGCAGAAAGGTCAACATTAAGGTGCGTCAGCCGCTCGGCTCTCTTATGGTGCCTGCGCTTGACGATGAAATGCATTCGATGCTTGACGCGATCTCCGGGCTTGTGAAGGATGAGATAAATGTAAAAGAGCTCAAGATTGTAGGCAATGATGAAAACATCATTGTAAAGAGTGCGAAACCTGACTTCAAAAAGCTTGGTCCGAAGCATGGCAAGAATATGAAGGCTGTTGCAGAAGCCATCAAGTCGCTTGATTCAAAGGCCGTGGCAACTCTTGAGGGGCAGGGATATATTGACCTGAATATAAATGGCGCAGAGATTCATGTTGACGCTTGCGATGTTGATATAGTTTCGGAGGATATCCCGGGCTGGCTCGTCGCAAACAACGGACAGGTGACAATCGCACTCGATGTGACTGTCACACCGGAGTTGAAGCGCGAAGGCATAGCTCGCGAGATAGTCAACCGTGTGCAGAACATACGTAAGCAGAGCGGATTTGAGGTCACCGACCGTATTTGCCTTGTGTTCTCACCCTGCGATGCTACTGATGAAGCTATCAGGGAGTATTCATCTTACATATCTCGTCAGGTACTTGCCAATTCTCTTGAGATCGCACCTGTTGCAGCCGGAGAGGAAGGAGTCAGCGAACTCGCCATAGATGATGTGAACCTTTATGTGAAAATTTCGTTAAATAAGTAAGGAATTAACACGTTTCATATAATTACCTAACTCACACTATTATGAGCGAGAAAAATAGATATAGCGACGAGGAGCTTCAGGAGTTCAAAGCGATTATTCTGGAGAAGCTCGCCAAGGCACAGAAGGAGTATGATACTCTTCGTGCCAATATAAATAACACCGATGGAAATGACATCGCCGACACATCGCCGACATTCAAGATTCTTGAGGAGGGGGCCACGACCCTCTCCAAAGAGGAGGCCGGGCAGTTGGCTACCCGTCAGTTGAAATTCATTCAACACTTGCAGAATGCATTGATCCGTATCGAGAACAAGACTTACGGAGTATGCTGCGAGACAGGAGAACTTATACCTAAGGAGCGTCTACGCGCTGTGCCGCACGCCACACGCAGTGTGGAGGCAAAGAATATGAAAAGAAAATAACACATATGCGTTCACGAGGCACTATTGTAGCCATCATCATTATTGTAACGGTACTCCTCGACCAGATAATAAAGATAGCTGTAAAGACATCTTTCTATCTGGGCGAGGATATGCCTGTTTTTTCATGGTTTCATCTGCTGTTCATTGAGAACAATGGGATGGCATTCGGAATGACCATAGGCAGCAAGCTTGCGCTTACACTTTTTCGTATAGTGGCTGTATCGGCATTAGTATGGTATATCCATAGCATAATTCGTATAAGAGTGGTGCCGAAAGGGTATCTGATATGCCTTGCTTTGATTACTGCAGGGGCTGCCGGAAACATTTTTGACTGTGTATTCTACGGATTGATATTCAATAATCCTATGCCTCCGCAGGTGGCGAGCCTCTTTCCGGAGGGCGGGGGGTATGCGCCTGTGTTTATGGGTAAGGTGGTCGATATGTTCTACTTTCCGTTGTTCTCGTTCACATGGCCTGATTGGGTGCCGTTTGTCGGAGGTCAGTTCTTTCTGTTTTTCCAGCCTGTGTTCAATCTTGCCGATGCTGCCATTTCGTGCGGAATATTCGTGCTTATAGTCTTTTATCACAAGTATGTTCTTTCCCCTTCGGGACTGCGTGACCTTTCGCTCCGCAGTTATTCGAAGAGAGGCAGGATGTAATTACACCCATTATCCTGAAAATGTGCCGTATACCTGTCATACTGCTTTTTATAGTAATGTTCATGTCGTGCAGCAGGACCCCCGATTATGTGATTTCGGAGGACAAGATGGCACGCCTCATGGCGGACATATATATAGGGGATGCGGTGGTAGAGACCGAGCACCGTACGTTCGGCAATGATTCGCTCCGTAAGGTGTTGCAACAGTCGATATACGCTAAGCATGGTGTGACTCGCGAACTTGTGGACACCTCGCTATACTGGTACGGCCATAATATACAGGCATATATGGAAATGTGCGACAAGACGGAAGAGATTCTTCAGAAACGTATCGAAGAGGCTGAGCGCGCAGGTGGCAAATCGGATGGTGCTCCACGGCATATGAGCCTTGACGGTGATTCTGTGGATATTTGGTCAGGCATAAAGATGCGTAGAAACACTGCCAACATACCTTCGGATTTCATATCGTTCAATGTGTCGTCGGATAAGAACTGGGATCGTGGTGACCGTTACACCCTGTCGGTCAAGGGTGTGAATACACATAATCTTGTGACACTCAATATGGCGGTTGATTATAATGACGGAACAACCGAGTACCGATGGTACAATGGACCTGCCGACGGCATGAACCGTCTGCTGCTTGTGCTGGATTCGGCTAAAGTTGCGTCAACGGTGTATGGAGCCATACATTATGCCGCGTCTCCCAAGGAGATTTCCTATCTGGATTCGATAAGCCTTGTGCGTACGCGTGGCAGAAACGACAATGTAAGGGCCCGAGAGGGGCAGAATGTTGTCAAAAACCGATAAACGGATCAGGTCATGGCTTCAGTGAGATGCCACATGGCTGTTGTTAATGGCAGGAGGTGCCGGAATGTCATAGTGACATATTCCGGTGAGACTGTGCCTTCAGACCGCGGACTTGACGTCGGGAAGTGTGAATGTTCGGTAAGAGAATTCACAGGAGAATGCCACTCCACCGTTGATTTCAACGGCGTAGCGGTAATCGAAAACAGTTTTTTGAGGTTTATACCGTTAAACAGTTATCATGGCTGAGGCTTAACGCTTCAGCCTTTTTGCTATAGCTCTGTGGCGGGCTGCTTCCTCGGAGTCGCCTGTCTCTTCGAATATGTGGGCAAGGCATGTGTGCAGTCTGCATTGCAACTGGCGCGGACATTCGATATCGTCGAGCATGTCAAGAGCAAGCATGCATCGGTCCATGGCATTGTGGATATCCCCTTCAGCCATATAGCATGATGCCATTTCGATAACGGCCCTTATGTCGGCTCTGTCATTGTCAAGGATTGTTTTATAGTCATCAAGAGCTTTATCCGTTTCTCCGAGCATAGCGTGTGCTTTTGCTCTGCCGTAGAGAGCCGGGATAAGAGTAGGGGACAGGGTGAGGGCCTTGCCGTAGTTGGCTATTGCCGGAAGCGGCATTTCATCTTGCAGGCAATCATCCCCTAAGGAGATATATTCTTTTGCCATATCGGCAAACCGTTCGGCATCGGCTTTGATTTTGGCTTCAAGATGAGCTATGCGGTCGCTCATGAGTTTCACCACATTGAGTTTCCTGCGGGCAAAACGCATAAGTGCAGGATTATTAAGGATGGAACGGTTACGCAATCCTTCGGCAAACATGTCAAACGCTTCAGGCAACTCACCTTTATCGGCAAGTTTTAGGGCTTTATCGTAGCAACTGTCGGCACGAGCTTTCTCCAGGGCTTCATTTATCAGCGTCTGGTCATTGAACGAACGAGAGAATTGTGTCACCGCGGGATTGACAAATATATCCCTGTCAGCCACCGTAGAGGCTAACGTGAGCCCTTCGAAACTTCGGCAACGAGAGAGAGCCACGTAGGTCTGCCCTCCGGCAAATGCGCCATGACCGAGATCGATTATAGCATTATTGAATGTCAGACCCTGGCTCTTGTGCACGGTCAGAGCCCAGGCAAGTTTGATGGGATATTGTGTGAAACTTCCCAATTCCTCCTCTTTTATCTCTTTGGATGAAGGGTTGAATGTGTATTTGATATTGCTCCATATCTCTTGGCGGACCCGATGAGTTTCTCCAGATTCGAGGGTGATCTCAAGAAGGTCGGCAGCGAGAGCTGACACTCTTCCCACCGTGCCGTTTACCCACCGGCGTTCAGGATCGTTCTTTATGAAAACAACCTGTGCCCCTTCCTTCAGGCATAGGTCCAGATCGGTGGGGAGGGAGTTATCGGGGAACTCACCTTTGATGGTGCCGGTGAAAGTGACTGTGGGTTTCTTTATTGCGCTGAGATGGGCTTCATTGATGTTGTCGACCATGTCGCGGCGAGTCGCGAGTGTCATGGTGAAATCCTTGTCGGATCTTTTTGTGCTGCTGGTTCCTGGCAACTGCATAGGTGCCACACGAGAATTCAGTCGTGCAAGGTCGTCGGGGGTAGATATGCCGGCACGTATACGGTCGAGGAGTGAAATGAAGTCAATATCGGTCTGCCTATACACTTTCCTGAGCTCGATAGGTACAATCTTTATGTCGCGGAAAGCATCGGCATTGAAGAAATAGAAGTTCCGGTAATAGTTGCGCAGAATGTCGCGCATATCACCGGTCACCACAGGCTCAAGCTGGAACACATCGCCTACGAGCAGCAGCTGCTTGCCACCGAAAGGCTGCCGCTCATTGTGGGTATAGAATCGAAGAAGCTTGTCGATGAAGTCGATTATATCGGCACGCACCATCGATATCTCGTCGATGATGATCAATTCAAGATTTCGTATAAGTTTGATGAGTGATGCCGGATATTTCATTCGCTGTCTCAGGCGGTCACGCTTAAAGTCGGGGTCATCGCGCGTGATGGGCTTGAACGGTATACGGAAAAATGAGTGGAGGGTCTGTCCTCCGGCATTCACCGCCGCAATGCCTGTAGGTGCGAGCACCACATAAGGCTTGCTTGTGTGGCGGGTGATGTAACGTAGGAATGTGGATTTGCCTGTGCCTGCCTTTCCGGTCAGGAACACGGACTGACTGGTATATTGCAACAATTCCCAAGCCTTCTGGAACTCGGGATTGTCAAGGTCAATCACCTCCTCCGCGTCATTCTGACGTGAAGGAGGTGAAGCGGTCTTTTTTCTTGCCATTAAAAAAGATGTTTTTTAGAAGCGGACACCAAGAGTGAGCACTAACTGGCTATTGTTGTATGTTACTTTAGCTTTAGGGGCATAGACAAAAGAGCCGGGATTCATAAGTTCCTCATAATTGGTGAATGCCTGATAGTCGCTTTCGCGGTGACGGTATACGTATGCGAGGTCAGCGTAGAAATTCTTGTAGCGATAACCGAGTCCGCATGTGATATAATTTGTGCTGCGGTCGAGTGTGAATGATGGCTGAGTCTCGGTGTCGTAAGCACCTGATGTGGGGACATAGATCACTTCGCTGTTATTTGCGGGATCAATGAGCTGTGTCTGTACCGGACTCGACTCATAGCTATAGCCGGCACGGATGCTGAATGCGGGAGTCACGCGGTATTCGGCTCCGAGGCGTATGATGTTTACACCCTTATAGAAGGTCTTTATGTTATCATTGTAGGCATTATAGTTGTTGCCGTTCCAGTCCTTGACTTTCATGTCGCTGTAAGCACGGTATTCGTAATCGGCACTGATTATTGCGCGTCCGCCGATCACACCGGCAGCTCCCACCATGAAACGCCATGGAGTCTGGAGCTTCCAGTCGAAATCTTCCCATTCGGTGCTTGTCTGACCGTTGTTGAATTTATTAGCTTCATTCTGAGTGTACTGTGGCGAGTCATAACCGAATGCCATAGTGGCGTTGCCCTCATATGAGAGATTGTAGTAGGTAGGGGTGTGGACTGCAATACCAAGTCGGAATTCATTGACCGGTTTTATAATGACGCCGGCCTTGAAGTTGAATCCGCTTCCCCAGATGTGCTTGTAATTGGTCAAGCCGTAATCCCCTGTGTTCTGAGGATAATCTTTTCCGGAATAGTAGCCATAGTCTCCGGCATTTGGATCGTCAGGAGTGGGCTTAGGTGTGAAACTCGGCACATTGGGAGCATTGAACGCTTCCCCATAATAGGCATATTGCTTAAAATCTATGTCGGTTATTCCGAAACCTATGCCCCAGTACAGGATGTTCATTACATTGCCGCCGAAATTGAGAGAGTACTCATCGACATGTCCTTTCTCTTCAATATCGTACCATCCTTCGCCTGTGGTGCTGCCGTAATTGAATAGACCTGTATAACTGTTGGCTCCTGGACCTGTAGGGTTTATGCCGAATCCGTCAAACATCAGTATGCTTGACCATGGGGCATCCGAATCGAAATACGGATTATTGTTTAAGAGATCGCCCTGAGTGAAACCGTCATAGGTAGTGTAATCGGCAACCATATTGGTGTAGGAAGTGCCTATCTCGCCGAGGCGACCGCCGTAACGGCGATCAAATGATGCTGCACGAGAAAAGCTGACACCCCAGTTGAAGAATGGCATTGCGCTGCTGCCGGTGTTGACTGAGCCGATATATCCGAAGTTGTTGACTCCGAATTTGGTCTGGCTGTTCTTGTCGGTAAGAGAGCCTACAGAGGACTTTGTGGACTGAGGTTCGAGATCAAGAGTCAGCGATATGTCGCTGCTGCGATACACTCCTATGCCGCCGGGGTTTTGGTTCAATGTAGATATGTCTCCGCCAAGAGCTGTGAAGGCTCCGCCCATCGACATAAAGCGTGCTGATCCGCGCAGGTCGAGCTGGGATGCGGAATAAGCGTCCACAGCTGTCTGGGCATAAGCACATGCCGGGAGAGTTATGGCGAGTGCTAAGAGATGATGCTTGTTCATAAATGTGCTGTTGAATAATGTGAGTATTATTTAATTACAACATTATTGGTTGCGAAATAGTTGAGAGAGGATGGGGGGATAATGGTTATGAAAATAGAACCATCGGGCAAAAACGCCTGATGATTCTATTGTTCATTATGGATTAATGGCGTCCACGTCCGCCTGAACGTCCTGCGCCACTTGAGCGTCCGCCGCCTCCGTATGAGCCGCTGCCAATGGAACTGCCACGTGACGAGCCTCCGTTATAGTTGCCAAATCCGGAACTGCGCCCGCCATTTGTGTTGTAAGGACGAGTGTATCCGTCATTGTTGTTATTGTAGGATGGTCGTGTGGTGACACCCCGGTTCGGACGGCGGTTGGAGTTGCCGGAGTTGGTTGATACGCCGGGTCGGCGACCGTTTGTAGACGGGCGGTTGTATGATCCGGAATTGCTGTTGCGTATCTGCTGGCGACGGCCTCCGTTGATTATGCCTGAAGTGTTGTTGCCATATGCCGGGCGGTTATTGCCGGGACGATATCCGGGTACATTTGGCCGATTGACCGGGTGGCTTGGTCCCCAGCCGGGATGTCCCCAGCCCCAGGACGGACCCCACGCAGGGCCCCATCCCCAACTGGGATGTCCCCAGCCCCAGGATGGTCCCCAAGCAGGACCCCATCCCCAGTTCCAGGACCAATACAGATCATGCCAGCTGTCCCAATACCAAGGTGAGTTCCATCTCCAGTTGAAGCTCCAATAAGGAGAGTACCATGAGAAGTGAGGATAGAAATAATCATAGCCCCAGTAGGCTGATGGTGTGTTGACATATATGTTGACACGCTCAGGCTCCATGTAGTATATGTTGGCAAGTTCCTGATCGCCGGAACCGCTCACGATTTCGGGGTTGTAGAATTGCTCTATGCGACGAGTGTATGCAAAGTCAGTAGCAGTGGTGTCGTTGGACAGGGAATCCTTGGCGAATATACCGCGGCGGTTATAGTCGTCAATGCTTATCCTGCGTGTGCCGTTTACAGTATAGGTGTCAGCAGAAGGGTATTCGGCTACTATGACTGTTGATGGAGTGGAATATGTCTGACGAATTGTCTTGGTCGTTTTTGGCGTAGACTTATCCTTCGAGGCATCATAATAGATGTCGTCATCGAAGAACGACTGGGCAGTGGCTGCCGAAGTGACTGCCACTATGCCTGCCAGGGTGAGAAGTATGCGATTGATTTTCATCGGAAGAGATAATTAACTATTGTTGTAATCTGCTTTTAATATATTAGACATCCGGGAGGACAAAAGGTTTAAACCCATTGACGTATTGGATCTTATTTGTCGCAAAACGCCGAATATTCTCCTGGACTGATACAAAAATAGTCAAAAAAATCAAGACTGTCAACACATCGAGCTGACTTTTTCACTAATTTTGCCATCGATATGGAAGAAAAGAACAGTTTTATGATTTTTTCAGCACCCATCCAAGGGTTGACTGATCCTGTATGGCGACATTTTCATCATCAGGTGTATGGTGGTGGTTCTGTCGCAGCTTATCACACTCCGTTTATGCGTGTGGAGCGTGGAGAGGTAAGGCGTCGTGATGTCAGAGACCTGAAATCGGAGTTCAATCAAGGGCTTACACTTGTGCCGCAGATCATATTCAGAGACATCAAGGAGTTCAGAATGCTTTGTGATGAGATCCGGATCGCAGGTTATAGTGTAGCGGATATGAATATGGGGTGCCCTTTTCCTCCACAGGTCCATCACGGACGAGGAGCCGGCATATTGGGTAATATAGAGCTTTTGAGAGAGGTGTCGGCGGTCATTACGGCAGAGTATGGCGACTTGTCGTTTTCAGCAAAGATGCGTCTCGGTGTCGAGTGTCCCGATGAATGGCGAGATGCGCTTGCTGTCCTGAACACCATACCTCTACGGCATGTGACTGTGCATCCGCGCACAGCTCGCCAGCAGTATTCCGGGGATTTGTTTATGGATGAGTTTGCAATGGTGCTCGGCGCGTCGGCACATCCGGTTATATATAACGGAGATATAGTGCGCCCCGAACAGATAGATGAAGTGATGTCGGCATATCCCGGTGTGGCTGGTGTGATGATCGGCAGGGGATTGTTCTCTCGTCCGTCGATAGTTGAAGAATGGCGAAATGGGGTCGAGTGGGATCTCGATAAGAAGATGGAGGCTTTCGTCAGGCTGCATAATTCCATATATTCCCATTATTGTGACACCCTGTGTGGTGATGTGCAGATACTTGGCAAGATGAAACCGTTCTGGGAGTACATGGCTCCTAATGTTGACCGAAAGGCTTATAAGGATATAAAGAAAGCGTCGTCATTACGTAAATATGACGACGCTGTGGGACGCTGTATGCGGATTAATCACTAATCATCATGCAGCTATTTATAGAATAGTTTGTTTTAGCCGCGGATAGCTGCTATGCCGGGGAGCACCTTGCCTTCGATGGCTTCAAGGAGGGCACCACCACCGGTGGATACATAGCTGACCTTGTCAGCAAGGCCGAACTTGTTGATGCAGGCCACAGAGTCGCCTCCACCTACGAGAGAGAATGCACCGTTTTCGGTAGCTTCAACGATGGCATCAGCGATAGCGCGTGAGCCGGCTGTGAAGTTGTCGAATTCAAACACTCCGGCGGGTCCGTTCCAAAGAATGGTCTTTGCGCCCTTGATAGCATTGGCAAAAGCCTCACGTGTGTTGGGACCAGCGTCAAGACCTTCCCATTCAGCAGGGATCTCCATGCACGGTACCACCATGGTGTTGGCATCGTTGCTGAAATCGTCAGCGGCAACGCAGTCAGTTCCGATCACGAGGTTGACACCTTTCTGCTTGGCTTTTTCGATGATGTCGAGAGCGAGCTGGAGCTTATCCTCTTCGCAGATTGACTTGCCAACATTTCCGCCAAGAGCTTTGGCAAATGTGTAGGTCATACCACCGCAGAGGATGAGGTTGTCCACCTTGTCCATGAGGTTTTCGATGATGCCTATTTTTGTGGAAACTTTCGATCCGCCCATGATAGCGGTGAAAGGACGCTTGATGTCAGAGAGGATGTTGTCAACGGCATTTACCTCTTTCTCCATGAGGTAGCCGAGCATTTTGTTGTCAGCGTCGAAATAATCGGCGATCACAGCAGTGGATGCGTGGCGGCGGTGAGCTGTTCCGAATGCATCGTTGACATATACGTCAGCGTAGGAAGCGAGGGTCTTGGCAAACTCTTTCTGCTTCTCTTTCATTTCTTTCTTTGCAGCCTCGTAAGCGGGATCTTCCTTGTCGATGCCTACAGGCTTGCCTTCCTCTTCGGGGTGGAAGCGAAGGTTTTCGAGCAGGAGCACTTCGCCGGGCTTGAGAGCAGCCGCAAATTCTGATGCGTTGGCGCAATCATCGGCAAATTTTACCTCTGTGCCAAGGTGATTGCCTACGGCTTCTTTTATCTGGCTGAGTGACATCTTGGGGTTGACTTTTCCTTTGGGCTTGCCCATATGGCTCATGATAATGAGGCTTCCACCGTCATTGAGGATTTTTTTGAGGGTGGGGAGGGCACCGCGGATACGGGTGTCATCAGTGATGTTGCCGTTCTCGTCCAGGGGAACGTTGAAGTCAACGCGCACGATAGCCTTTTTGCCGTTGAAATTGTACTGATCAATAGTCATTGATGATAATATTTTGGGTTTCTTTTTTACGGATGCAAATTTACGGAAAAATTTCTTTAATTGTATAATTTTAGAAGCTTTTTTATTGTCTTTGTTCATTGTGCGTGGCAGATGTTGTGCCGGGCGCTATTGCATTTGCGCTTTTTGGAAGAGTGATGCGCAGAAGCATATAGCCCAACAGTCCTGCTGTGAGGGAGCCGGCGACGATACCGAGTTTGGCGTTGTCGAGCATCTCAGCCCCTATCGGATATGAGGTGTCGAATGTCAGTGACGCGATGAAAAGGGACACCGTGAACCCTATGCCTCCGAGAAGTGATATCGCACTCATCATCTTCCAGTTGGATTTTTCCGGCATCGGGGCTATGCCTGTTTTGACTCCTAACCATGAGAACAGGAATATGCCAACGAACTTTCCGACAACGAGAGATACCATTATTGCCAGGCTTATGCCGCTGACAACAGCTGTTGGCTCGATGTCAAGAAGGTATATTCCTGCATTGGCGAAGGCAAACAGGGGGATGATCAGATAGTCGGTGAGCGGGTGCAACTGGTCCTCCATGTCCTGGAGCGGAGATATCACACGGTCGGATGCTGTCTCGATTTCCTTGAGCCAGTCCATCTGCTCATGGCTGAGTATGGTACGTGAATTCGGGTCTAGATCGTCATCCTCACGGAATCTGCGTATGTTCTCACGTATGATTTTTATGTATTTGCCTGGGGCGTAGACAGGCACTGACGGCACACACAATGCCACAAGCACTCCGGCTATAGTGGGATGTATGCCGGAATTCAGGACAAGGAACCATACAACACCGCCTATGATGAAGTAGAACATCTTGGTCTGAATCTTAAGCACTGCCCCTCCGGCAAGAAGAACAAGCAGTCCGATGGCTGCGTAACCTATAAACGCCATGTCGATATGTCCGGAATAGAACGTGGCTATGACGATTATGCCTCCGATATCGTCGACAACAGCAAGAGTGGTGAGGAAAATTTTCAGTGATGACGGCACTCTTGAGCCGAGCAAGGCTATGATGCCTAACGAGAAGGCAATGTCGGTAGCCATGGGGATGGCGGCTCCGTCAGTATAAGTTGTGCCTTGTGACATGATGAAGAATATGCTCACAGGTATGATCATGCCACCTATCGCTCCGAGTACCGGAAGCAGTGCCTTACGGAAGGAGGATAGTTCTCCGACAAGTATTTCGCGCTTGATTTCCAACCCGATATTGAAGAAGAATATCGCCATCAGTGCATCGTTGATGAACTGTAGGACGGTCATTGGATGGCCGGCGTGGGAGAACAGGTTGAAGTCTCCGATCTGCAATCGCATTTCCTGGCCCCAGAACTCACTGTAAAATGTGCTGATCCCTGGGATATTTGCTGCAAGCAGTGCGAGCAGAGTGGCTAACATGAGCACATTGCCGCCACTGGCATGGTGGGAGAGTGCCCGGCGGGCAGAGAAAAACACATTGTCAGCAAACGTCTCTTTCTCGGCATTGTGAATGTTGGGAGTTGAAGAGTGATGAGTTGTCATTGTTAGTTTTTGTGATATTAACAATCTTGATATGCAAGGTGTTTTTCGTGGAACTGAAAAAGTCAACTCAAACGGCAGAATAAAAAATTCGCCCGGAGGCATCACGCGCCCGAACGAATCATTGTCAGTGCAAAAATTATAAATAATGTCTAAAAGAATAATTTCCTTAGATAATCATTATGCTTTACCGTTGGAGCCAAGCACATTGACGATCTTGTGCTTGTAGAGTTTCTCCATGTTTTCACGAGCAGGACCGAGGTACTTGCGGGGGTCGAACTCGGCAGGCTTTTCTGCGAGGACCTTGCGTACGGCGGCTGTCATGGCGAGACGGCTGTCAGAGTCGATATTGATCTTGCATACTGCACTCTTTGCTGCCTTGCGGAGCTGCTCTTCAGGAATGCCGATAGCGTCGGGAAGCTTGCCGCCATACTTGTTGATGGTGTCAACCTCATCCTGGGGAACAGAAGATGAGCCGTGAAGCACGATGGGGAAACCGGGGAGCTTCTCCATTACAGCATCGAGCACATCGAATGCCAGCGGCGGGGGAACGAGTTTGCCCTCTTCATTGCGTGTGCACTGCTCGGGAGTGAACTTGTATGCGCCGTGGCTTGTGCCTATAGAGATAGCGAGCGAGTCGCAGCCTGTGCGGGTAGCGAAGTCGATTACCTCTTCAGGATCGGTGTATGTGTGATGGTCGGATGAAACCTCGTCCTCTACGCCGGCAAGCACACCAAGCTCACCTTCTACGGTCACGTCAAATTTGTGGGCGTATTCGCACACCTGCTTTGTGAGAGCGACGTTCTCTTCGTAGGGGAGGTGGGAGCCGTCGATCATTACTGATGAGAATCCGTTGTCGATGCAGTCTTTGCAGATCTCGAAGCTGTCGCCGTGGTCGAGATGGAGAACAATCTGAGGATTTTCCCATCCGAGGCTCTTGGCATACTCAACAGCTCCCTGGGCCATGTATCGCAGTAGTATGGCATTGGCATAGTTGCGCGCGCCTTTTGATACCTGAAGAATCACAGGAGACTTCTCTTCGGCAGCAGCCTTGACAATAGCCTGGAGCTGCTCCATGTTGTTGAAGTTGAACGCGGGAACGGCGTAGCCTCCCTTGATGGCCTTGGCAAACATCTCTTTGGTGTTTACGAGCCCTAATTCTTTATAATTTACCATTTTATACAGATAAATTTGTTATTGATGAAGTATAATATTAGAATCGTACCGAGCGCAAAGTTAGCAATTATTTTTCATTCCGCACTATGGCTTGACAAAAATATTGTTAATGTGACGTGATTTTGTTAAATTGCCACATGTGTTGGAAATCGTCATTTTGTGTATTATAAAATAATTGCTAAATTTGTGGATTGATTCCATAATTGTGCAAGTAAGTATGAAAACAAGATCCCTCATAATGCTCATGGCATTTGCCGTCGTTGTGTTACCGTCGTTCTCGCAGCAAGGGCTGGATTGTGAGGTGTCGTTTTCTGCCGGGTATGGTAGCGGAGACTTCGCTCCTTATTATATATCCTCATTGAAGCATGGACGGTTTTCCAGCTCTAAAAATTTGCAGGCTGAGATCTCTGTGTCGCGTGCGATGAATAAGGGTGACCGGTTCTCGTATGGCTACAGTGCGGATGTGATAGCCGGATATGCATCAGGGGTTGGGTATGAAAGATATGACAAAGACACCGAAGGATGGGTGTGTCATACTGAACGCCCTTCTTCCGTATGGATTCAGCAGCTATATGGAGAAGTGAAGTACAGAGGAGTATTCGCTTCATTCGGGATGAAGGAACACACCTCCGCATTGTTGAATCAACGTCTGACAAGCGGTGACCTTGTGGAGAGCGGAAATTGCCGTCCGATTCCGCAGTTAAGGGTGGGATTCGTTGATTTTCAGGATATCCCATTCACGAATGGGTGGATGCAGATTCAAGGCGAGGTGTCTTACGGAAAAAGGCTGGACAATGGGTGGTGGCGCGATCATTATAACTATTATAACGATTATCTGCCACGTAATGAGTGGTACAATTATAAACGGTGCTACTTCCGCACACGACCGTCTGAGCCTTTCTGCGTTACATTTGGCATGCAGGCTGCCGGAGAGTTTGGCGGGATTTCGGATTATTATTCAAAGGGGGTTCTGGTCAGAACAGATAACAAGCCCATCAAGCTGCATACCTTCTTTCAGATGCTGATGCCTACAGAAGATGGAGGAGAAGGCTTCTATTCCGGAAATCATCTTGGAGCATGGGACTTTAGGGCTCGATACAGGTTTAAGGGTGGTCATGAGGTGGCAGGATATTTCTCATGGCCGTTTGAGGATGGTTCCGGCATAGCCAAACAGAATGGCTGGGACGGTCTGTGGGGGCTTGAATATAAGGCTCCTAATAAGGGTGTGATATCAGGAGCGTTGATTGAATATCTTGATCTCACCAACCATGGAGGACCTATAACACATAATCCAGCCGACTATCCCGGCACATCGATCACAAGCCATGTGTCAGGTCAGGATAATTATTATAACCATGGGCTGTATGCTTCATATGCCTATTTCGGAATGTCGATAGGTACTCCTGCCATGATGTCACCTATATATAACAGAGATGGTTATATTAAATTTGTAGGTAATGTGATGCGAGCATTTCATGTGGGCATAGAAGGAGACATGACTTCGAGTGTGTCTTACAGGCTAAAAGGCGGATACCGAAAGGCCTACGGCAACAGCAGCATACCCTTTGTCAAGCCTATTCATCTGGCATCATTCTTGGCAGAGATCAATTGGCGGTCTAAAAGTGTGAAAGGGTTGAGCGTGAACACCCAGTTAGGGCTGGACCGTGGCGATATGCCATGCAATTCATTTGGTGCGATGGTGTCAGTAAAGTATAACGGACTATTAAATTTCTGAGATCATGTTTGCCAAGTTTCGCTGTATAATACTATTGCTGATGATGCTTCCTCTGTTTTTTGGAGGATGCACACACAATGACGGGGATATAGGTGACTTGTTCGGCCGTTGGAAGCTTGTGTCACTCAGTGCCGACGGAGAGGAGCTACCGATTTATAATAATGATGTGCTTCTTTACAGTTGGGATTTTCAGGGTGATATGATCATGATCCGAGAGTCCAGACTTCATAATGAGGTTTATGCAACAGGAGGAATGTGGACCAGGGACAACGATATGTTGATGCTCAAGTTCTCATCCTCAAGTTATGCCCCGATAGTTTCGGCATTGCATCTAATTGACAATGATATAACACCATTGAATATAGAGACCCTGACCTATTCGGACATGCGGTTATGGTATGTCTCGGATACTGATGGTGTTAAATACCGATATGTGTTAAGAAAGGCTTATTAAACAGAAATTTATTTGGAATCATCTATAATGCAATCAAAAAGAGAAAAAGTGCTCGTTACCGGAGCTGACGGATTCATAGGGTCTCACCTTGTAGAAGCTCTTCTGTCAGCCGGTTATGATGTAAGGGCACTCAGCCAATACAATTCGTTCAATTACTGGGGATGGCTTGAGGGAATCGAGCATCCGGGGCTTGAAGTGGTGACTGGAGATGTCCGTGACCCAAACCTGTGTCGGGAGATTGTCAAGGGCTGCACAACTGTGTATCATCTTGCTGCTCTAATCGCTATACCTTACAGCTATATAGCCCCTGACAGTTATGTCGATACCAATATCAAGGGCACACTCAATATATGTCAGGCTTGCAGGGATGCCGGGGTGAGCCGCCTTGTGGTGACATCCACAAGCGAGGTGTATGGTACAGCACGTTATGTGCCTATTGACGAGAAGCATCCCAAGCAGCCTCAGTCGCCCTACAGTGCCACGAAAATAGGGGCTGATGCCATAGCCCTGAGCTTTCATAATGCGTTCAGCCTGCCGGTAGTTATAGCCCGTCCGTTCAACACATACGGTCCGCGCCAGAGCGCGAGGGCCATAATTCCATCGATCATATCCCAGATTGCGTCAGGAAGGCGTGAGATAATGGTAGGTGATCTTACTCCTACGCGAGACTTTAATTATGTTGCCGATACAGCTGCCGGATTTATCGCATTGGGCATAACTCCGGGTGTGGAAGGTAAAGAGATCAATATAGCCACAGGCACAGAGGTGTCCATGCGTGAAACACTTGAGACCATAGCTGAGCTTATGGGCGAGGACGTGAAATATGTTACTGATCCTGCAAGGCTGCGTCCTTCAGGAAGTGAGGTGTTCCGTCTTTGCGGGGATAATACTATTATCACTTCGATGACCGATTGGCGACCCCGATACACTCTGCGTGACGGATTGAAAGCCACTATAGAATGGTTCTTAAAATCAGAAAATCTTGCCAAGTATAAGACAGGAATCTATAATGTCTGAGCGTTATGACTGTGTGTCATGTTGCCTGATTAGGGTTAAACCATGAGTGCGGTTATGTCGTTATCTTGATAAATTGTAATGTATGAAGGAAGTTCTCAGCCAATCGCTTGAACAGAGAATGCAGCTGCGTCTGTCGCCGTTGCAGATCAGGCTTGTGCGTATGCTTGAGATGTCCGAACCCGAAATCGAAGAGGAGGTGCGCCGCGAACTTGACGACAATCCTGCTCTTGAGGTAGCTGACTCCGTGGCTGGCGATGACAGTGCGGAAGAGTCGTTCAATGAAACGGCTGACGATATGCAGCTTGCCGATTATGCGAGTGAGGATGATATACCTCCTTATCGACTGGGGATAAACAACAGAAGTGCCGACGATTCTGTATTCGAGCCTGTTGCTGTTGCTGGCGGCGGGTCACTGATAGACTATCTGATGACACAGCTTGCTGAGACTGAAATGTCGGAACGCCAGCTTGACATATCAAGATATGTGATAGGAAATCTTGATGACAACGGATATATGACACGTTCGCTTCAGCAGATTGAGGACGACCTTGCTTTTGATGCCGGTATCGAAGTTACTGCTGAGGAACTAAAAACCGTCTATAATGCCATACGCCGTCTTGATCCGGCAGGAGTAGGCGCAAATGATCTCAGGGATTGTCTGCTTTTGCAGCTTAAAAGGCTCCCGGAGAATGATTCGACACGCCTTGCGAGTGAGATTGTGAGGGATTATTTCGACATCTTCTCACTAAGACATTTTGATCGTCTTGCATCAATGCTTGGCGTGAGCCGTGAATCTCTTAAGGCTGCTGATGAGGTGATACGCTCTCTTGATCCGAAGCCCGCAAGCCGGATAGGAGAGAGCGATGCCGATGACCGTACACGACATATAATCCCTGATTTCTATGTCGATGTGGATCAGAATGACCGTGTGACCGTAACCATGCCCAACAATATCCCTGATCTGGTGATAGAACGGAGCTTTGTCGCGTATGATAATGGGGGAGAGCCATGGAATGCATCTTCGGGAAAACGACAGAGCGAAGCTCAGTCATTCATAACAAAAAAGAGGGAGGAGGCTTCGGACTTTATAGAGCTCCTTAGGATGCGACGCTCCACGCTGATGAATGTGATGGAGGCGATAGTACGTTGGCAGAAAGATTTCTTTGTCTCTGAAGATGAGAGCAGACTCAGGCCCATGGTGTTGAGAGATATCTCTTCATTTACCGGACTGGATATTTCGGTTATTTCACGAGCCACAGCCGGTAAGTATGTTGCCACTCCGGGTGGCGTGTATCCTCTGAAATTCTTTTTCAATGAAAGGGTAAATGACGAGGAGGACGCTTCATCGCACGAAATTCTTTCCTCCCTAAAGGGCTTGATATCAGATGAGGACACCGCTTCGCCTCTCAGCGATGATGCTCTCACGACCATGTTGAATGAAATGGGCTACAACATAGCCAGGCGTACGGTGGCTAAATATCGTGAACGTCTCGGAATACCTGTGGCCAGACTAAGAAAAAAAATATAATTATGAAACGGATATCACAGATCATCTCCAGCATTTTTACACCGCTGTTGGTGCCCACTTATGCGATGATACTTGCATCATTCCTTTCGATGCTTGTGGTGCTGCCCTCCAAGGTACTGTGGACCACGATCGCTATAACATTCGTGCTGACCTGTGTGATACCTTTTGCCGGCATAATCGGGTTGTATAAATCAGGGGTTGTAAACGATCCAGGGCTGAATTCCAGGTCGGAGCGTTCAATACCGTATATCCTTATCATACTTTGTTATCTCGGTTGCGGATATTTCCTTTTCAGGGCAGGTGCCCCTCAGTGGCTCACATTATTTTTTGCGGGTGGCGCGATAGCCGCATTCGTGAACATAATCGTGAATCTTAAATGGAAGATATCGGCACACTCTGCCGCTATGGGAGGACTGGCAGCCATGATGTTCCGTCTTGCGGCATCTCATCAGGCTGTATGCGACCTGAATGTGTGGCTCTCGGTGACAGTGGTGCTTGTAGGGCTTGTGATGACTGCACGTGTGTATCTGCAATGCCATACACTTATGCAGGTGTTGGCGGGTGCGCTCAACGGTTTTGTCTGTGTATGGTTCTGCACAATGATACATCTCCCTCAATGATTTTTCCGTAATATTTCAATAACCAATCAATATTGCATATTTGACTGATGAAACCAATTGTGAGTATTATTATGGGGAGCACAAGCGATCTCCCTATTCTTAAGAAGGCTGCCGATTTTCTGAATGATATGCAGGTGCCTTTTGAGATGAATGCCCTTTCGGCACATCGCACTCCACGTGAGGTGGAGGAGTTTGCCACAGGGGCACAGGCGCGAGGCATAAAGGTGATAATCGCTGCTGCCGGCATGGCTGCTGCTCTGCCTGGAGTGATTGCCGCAATGACTCCGCTTCCGGTCATAGGCATTCCTATCAATTCCACACTTAGCGGAATGGATGCCCTCTACTCTATAGTGCAGATGCCTCCGGGTATATCAGTGGCGACTGTGGGTATCAATGCCGGGATGAATGCTGCTGTGACAGCCGTACAGATACTCGCTCTCTCCGATCCGGATCTTGCAGCTCGTTATGAAGCCTACCGCGCCACTCTCTCCAAGAAGATAGTCAAGGCTAATGAGGAGCTCAGAGAAGTCAAGTACGAATACAAAGTGTAATTCTCAGTCACTTCTGTGGCTTGTTTTTCTATGGAAAAATTCCAATGGACACGTCGCGTCACCTCTCCGGTCAAGGTAGGTGACGTGACTATTGGCGGAAACAATCCGGTGGTTGTGCAGTCAATGACAACTACCTCCACCAATGATACTAAAGGCTCGGCTGAGCAGACACGACGCATTGTAGAGGCCGGAGGCGAGATAGTCCGCCTCACTACACAGGGTGTCCGTGAGGCAGAGAACCTTTACGAGATAAAGAAGTCGCTTGGCACGATGGGTGTTAAGGTGCCTTTGGTCGCTGATGTGCATTTCAACCCGCGTGCGGCTTTTGCCGCTGCGGAGAGGGTTGAGAAAGTACGTATCAATCCAGGCAATTTCGTTGATCCGGGACGTACATTCAAGAAGATAGAGTTCACTGACGGGGAATATGCCGAAGAGCTCATAAAGATTGAGAATGCTCTTGTCCCGCTTCTTGACCTTTGTAAGGAGCATCACACTGCTTTGCGCATCGGAGTTAACCATGGGTCTCTTTCCGACCGAATCATGAGCCGGTATGGCGATACCCCTGCCGGTATGGTGGAGAGTGCCATGGAGTTTCTTCGTGTATGTGTACGTCATGAGTTCAATGATGTGGTCATATCGATCAAGGCCTCCAATGTGCTTGTGATGACTGAGACTGTGCGCCGTCTTGTTGCAGCTATGGATGCGGAGGATATGCATTTTCCGTTGCATCTCGGTGTGACCGAGGCCGGCGATGGAGAGGATGGCAGAATAAAGTCGGCGGTCGGAATAGGATCGTTGCTGATGGATGGTATAGGGGATACTATACGCGTGTCACTCAGTGAAGAGCCTGAACAGGAAATACCTGTAGCGAAAGCGATACTGCGTCATATCGATGAGGTGTCAGGAGCATCCGGTGATTATGTGATGAACGGATACATAGAAGATGCAGATCCGTTTGTCTGTTCTCGAAGAAAGTCGGCATGGGACGGCAGAGTCACTCAGGTAGTGGGGCTTGATCCTATAAATGATGAAACCAAGGATGGTATATGGGCTGACTTGAACGGTGATTGGGGTCTTGAATATGATAAAATATCTGCAAGGCATGATGCCGTGGTAACTGTGACTGCCGATGGTGCCGATTGGGCTTTGAAGGTAAAGTCGTTTGTAAATGGGATGTCAGCACGCGGGATTGAGAATCCTGTGATTGTAGCGAAGTTCTACGACATTGTTTCTTTCGAGGCATTGCAGATCACTGCTGCGGTCGATTTCGGTTATGTGCTCCTTTCCGGCATTGCGGATGCGATATTTATCGGTGCTCCGGATGTGACACGTGAAGAGCTGAACAGGTTGTCGCTCAATATTCTACAGGCGACTCGTCACCGCATATCCAAGACGGAGTTTATATCATGTCCGGGGTGCGGGCGCACGCTCTATGACCTTCAGTCGACATTGAAGGAAATAAAGGCTGCGACATCTCATCTTAAAGGATTGAAAATAGGTGTGATGGGATGCATTGTGAACGGTCCCGGAGAGATGGCAGATGCCGATTACGGATATGTAGGCGCAGGACCCGGGCATATAAGCCTGTACAAAGGCAAGGAATGTGTGGTGAAGAATATTCCTGCGTCAGAGGCTCTTCCTCGGCTCATTGCTCTTATTAAGGAACATGGCGACTGGGTGGAACCTTGATAAAAAAGTTCAGATGTATGGAAGTCGATGAGCGATATATGCGCCGAGCCTTGTGTCTCGCCGGCAATGGATTGCTTGACGCATCCCCTAATCCGATGGTGGGAGCTGTTCTGGTCGATCCTTCAGGAAAGATAATCGGGGAAGGGTGGCATCGTCGTTGTGGTGAAGGTCATGCCGAGGTCAATGCTGTGGCATCGGTGGCTGACACCTCTCTGTTGCGCAATGCCACAATGTATGTGACTCTTGAGCCATGTTCTCATTATGGCAAAACGCCGCCCTGTGCATCCTTGATTATCGAAAAGGGGATACCAAGAGTGGTGATAGGGTGTCTTGACCCATTCGAGAAGGTTGCCGGCAGGGGTGTAAGAATGCTTAAGGATGCCGGGGTCGAGGTCGTCACCGGATGTCTTGAGAAAGAGTGCCTTGAACTAAATGAGAAGTTTGTGACCTCGCATCGCCGGAAGCGTCCTTTTGTGACCCTCAAATGGGCTGAGAGTGCTGACGGATACATCGATGGAAAGATATCAACGCCGCTTACATCTATGCTCACTCATAGGCTTCGTGCAACGCATGATGCTATTCTTGTCGGAAGCGGGACGGTTTTGGCTGACAATCCACGTCTTGACACGCGTCTTTATGCCGGACATTCGCCATTGCGTGTAATACTTGACCGCAGAGGCAGAGTGATGGATGCGGTAGATGGCACCACGATCATATATCGAGAATTTTCATCTCTGAATGATGTGCTTGAGGATCTGTATAAACGCGGCATAACAAGTGTGCTTGTCGAGGGCGGTGCAGAGCTGCATAGATCTTTCATTGATTCTGGGCTTTGGGATGCAATGAGGATTGAACGTGGCTGCAAAAATATCAATGGGAAGGTGAAAGCCCCCTGTCTGAGCAGTGACTGTGAGGTGGAGAGTGTCGATATTGTCGACATGAACCGCATTATAAATATTAAAAACGTAAATACGCTTATATGAAAATAATACCTGCCCGACCTGAAGACAGCCATCTTATAGGTGAATCAGTGGTGGAAGCAATAGGCATTGAGATTGCGCAGAACCTTGCCGGTGAGAATCATACTTTAGAGGATGTCGTGGATATGTTTGCAATGTTGGCAAAACGTGACGACACACAGTACAGCTACACCAACACACTTGTCGCACTTGATGACCGGGGCAATCCTGTGGGGGTATGCGTGGGATATGACGGAGCACGCCTACATGAGCTTCGGTTGCCGTTTTTTGAAGCCGTTTCCTCTTGCCTTGGTCTTAGCCTTGAAGGTGTGGAGGATGAGTGTGATGCCGAAGAGTTTTATCTCGACACTCTTGCAGTGTTGCCTGAATATCGCGGCAAAGGCATTGCCAGTGAGCTGCTTAAGGAATCCATAAAGCGTGCTGCCAAGTGTGGCAAACCGGCAGGGTTACTTGTTGATCCGGTTAACCCTAAAGCGCGCCGACTGTATGAACGAGTGGGCTTCACTAAGGTTGGAGACCGCCCATTTGTTCATGTCATGATGGATCACATGCAGTATCTCGGCTGATGAGCGGACCTGTAGAGTTGTCGAGGATAGGTGCACGGCAAGGACTGTGGGCATTGTCGCCGGTCGCCGTGTTTTTGTGTATGTATCTTGCGGTGTCACTTATAATAGGTGATTTCTACAAGATGCCGCTTTCTGTGGCATTGCTTACCGCATCTATGTGGAGTGTTGTCATATACCGAAACGGGGGCTCGTTGGCTGAAAGGATCGAGACATTCTCACGCTCAGCCGGACATCCGAATATCCTGTATATGATATGGATATTCATTCTTGCGGGTGCATTTGCGTCATTGGCAAAGGAGATCGGGGCAATCGATGCCACGGTCAATTTCACAATGAGAATTTTTCCGTCGGAATATATTGTGCCCGGACTTTTTGTCGCAGCCTGTTTCATTTCATTATCAATAGGCACATCGGTTGGCACGGTGGTGGCACTCACTCCGTTAGCGGTGGAGATGGCGGAAGCATCGGAGGCAAGTCTGCCATTTTATGTCGCAGTGGTGCTCGGAGGTGCGTTTTTCGGTGATAACATGTCGTTTATATCCGATACGACGATTGCCGCGACTCGGTCGCAGGGCTGCAAGATGGCTGACAAGTTCAAGGCAAATCTGTGGATAGCCCTTCCGGCGGCATTGGCTACTCTTATGGTATACATTTTTATGAGTATAGGTGCTCCCGATGTGCCGATCAGCGATGATGCCAATCCATGGCTTGTGTTGCCGTATCTGGTCGTCATTGTGGCTGCCGTAGGTGGGGTCAATGTGTCTATTGTGCTGACTCTTGGGATACTTACGGCTGTCGGTATGGGTTTGTTGTATGGCTCTGACATGATTTCAATCTTCGGATATATGGGCAAGGGTATCGATTCTATGGGGGATCTTATTATTGTGACACTTCTTGCCGCAGGTATGCTTGGTGTCATAAAGGCGGCAGGCGGTATCCAATATCTGCTCAGAGTGCTCACAGCCAAGGTGTCAGGGCTTAGGGGCGCGCAGGTTTGTGTTGCCTTTCTTGTTGGGATAGTCAATATGTGTACAGCCAACAACACAGTAGCTATAATAACTGTGGGGGGAATAGCGCGTGAGATAGGGGAGAAGTATGGTATTGATCCAAGGAAGAATGCATCACTGCTCGATTCATGTTCCTGTATAGTCCAATGCCTTATCCCTTATGGAGCACAGACGTTGCTTGCCGCGTCTTTGGCAGGAATAGCGCCTGCTGCACCGTTCTCTTATCTTTACTATCCTTGGGCTCTTGCAGTCATGGTGGCTTTATCAATAGTATTCTTGTTCCCACGCAGGCTCAGCAGGAGAGTTCTGTGAGGTGTGGATGCAATTTTTTAATATATGTAGCGTTTTATAGTTGGACCAACCAACTATAACTAAATGTCAATACTGCGTCACATTATAATATGTATACTTTTAATTTCAGGCATACTGTTGCCTGTTATAGCTGTGGGGCAGGTAAAGGTGCATGGAAAGATCACAGATACTAAAGGTGGGCCTATAGAGTTTGCTACTGTCCGTATAGAAGGGACTGCTGTCGGCACCACATCAGGGTCAGATGGGGATTATTCTCTGTCGTGTGCCATGTCGGATACCATTACTATAATTTTTTCATGTATAGGATATAGGGAGGAGAAGCGGAGGCTGGTCGGAGCTTCAGGAGAGGTTGCATTGAATATGCGCATGCAGTTCGATTCCGAAATGCTGCAACAGGTAGAGGTGGCTGAACTGAAAAAACAGACAGGATCGATTGCTATAATTGATGCTTCACAGTTACATAGTTCGCCTGATGTATCGGGCGGGAGTGTGGAGTCGTTGATTACAACGATGGCTGGTGTTAACAGTAGCAATGAGATGTCGTCGCAATATTCTGTGAGAGGTGGTTCATATGATGAAAATTCGGTGTATATAAATGATATAGAGATATATAGGCCTCAGCTCGTTTCGGCTGGGCAGCAAGAGGGGATGAGTATTGTAAACCCTGACCTGGTAGGGTCGATCGGGTTCTCGACAGGTGGTTATCCGGCAGAATATGGTGACAAAATGTCGTCGGTGCTGGATATAACCTATCGTGAGTTGGATTCATTCGAAGGATCATTGACAGGAAGCCTTATGGGGGGTGCTCTGTCCTTAGGGCAGGGCTCCAACCGATTCAGCCAGCTTCATGGTGTGAGATACAAGTCGGCTTCATCACTACTTAGTTCAATGGACACCAAAGGGGAGTATGGCCCTCGTTATTTCGATTACCAGACATTTCTTACATATAAGTTCTCCGATAGGCTGAAGGGATCGTTTCTTGGCAATATATCTATAAACAATTATGTTTTCACACCTGTAAACAGAACCACTACGTTTGGCACGTCGATGGACGCCAGGCAGTTTACTGTGTATTTTGATGGTCAGGAAAAGGATCGCTTCGAGACATATTTAGGAGCTCTTTCGTTGGAGTATCGAGTGAACCGTGGCACAGCGTTAAGGCTTGTGGCATCAAGTTATCTCACCAATGAACTTGTTGCTTACGATATATCCGGAGAGTATTGGCTTGATCAGGCTGGGACATCCGATATTGGTGGGGAACTTGGGGTGGGGCGTTACCGTGAACATGCACGGAACAGATTGAAAGCATCAGTAATGTCATTTGCCATCAAAGGTGAGAGTGCCATAAATCCACGCCACACTCTTGGGTATGGTGTCGGTATCCAAAGAGAGTGTGTCATGGATCGCAGCAGGGAATGGGAGCTCAGGGATTCTGCCGGATTTTCCATCCCGGTATCGCCAACGGAACTTTCTATGGTGTACAGCCTTGATTCCAAACATGATGTGTCATCATTACGTTTTACGGCGTTTTTGCAGGATGCCTGGAGGTTATCAACTTCTGCCGGGTTTGTCACAGTTAATGCCGGTGTAAGGATGTGTCACTGGAGTTTCAATAAAGAAACGCTTGTGAGTCCGCGAGTGTCAGTCGGTTTTATTCCGGAGGAGCATCCGGGATGGGCATTCCGGTTTGCTACAGGATTGTATTATCAGTCACCTTTTTATAAGGAATATCGTATGGCTGTCGCTGACGGCTTTGGGAACCAGTCAATCACTCTCAATAAAGATATCAGGTCACAGCAAAGCGTCCATATAATAACCGGTACGGATTACACTTTCAGGGCATTAGGCAGACCTTTCAGATTGTCAGGGGAGGTGTATTACAAGAAGATGTCGGATCTGGTGCCGTATGAGATTGATAATCTCAAATTGGTGTATTCAGGGATGAATGAGTCTTCAGGCTGTGCAACAGGAATTGACATGAAACTTTTCGGGCAATTTGTGCCTGGCAGTGATTCCTGGATAAGCTTTTCGCTGATGAAAACAAGAGAGACGCTACATGGGATAAATGTGCCGAGACCAACTGACCGTGGCTATTCGCTGGGGATTTTCTTCACGGACTATTTCCCAAAGATCCGTCGTTTGAAGTTCGCACTCAGAGGCGTGTTTATGCAGGGGCTGCCATCTACGGCACCACGCAGCACACGTGATGAGGGCTATTTCCGTATGCCGCCTTATAAGCGTGTTGATGTAGGACTGCAATACGCTCTGCTCTCTCCGGTAAAAGATGGTGAATCACGCTTGGGTGCATGGAGGTGGCTTAAAAGTGTATGGCTCGGGGTAGATATGTTTAATCTCCTTGATATATCCAACGTGGCTTCCTATTATTGGGTTACGGATGTCAATGATGTGCAGTATGCTGTGCCAAATTATTTAACCCGCCGGCAGTTCAATATTCGCCTGAGTGTGGATTTTTGAAATAATAATGGTCTAAATATTTGGATATAGACATTATATTCACTAATTTTGCACCCGGAAAAACGCGTTGGCTTCGGATGAAGCCTGGCGCAACCATCAAATAATTCACTAATCATTCACTAAAATGAATCATTACGAAACCGTTTTCATTTTAACTCCCGTTTTATCTGACCAGCAGATGAAGGAAGCGGTAGAAAAGTTCGAGAAGGTGCTCACCGACAACGGTGCATCTATCGTCAACGAAGAGATCTGGGGTCTTCGCAAGCTTGCTTATCCCATCCAGAAAAAGTCAACCGGCTTCTACTCATTTGTAGAGTTTGACGGCGATTCCACTATCGTCAAGAAGATTGAGACCGCATTCCGTCGCGACGAGCGCGTGCTTCGTTTCCTCGTGTTCCGCAACGACAAGTATGCCGCAGAGTATGCCGAGAAGCGTCGCAGCCGTAAGTCAACCACATCTGTCAACGAAGAAGTAAAGGAGAACTAAATCATGGCACAAGCATCAGAAATCCGCTACCTCACCCCCCTGTCGGTAGACGTTAAGAAAAAGAAATATTGCCGTTTCAAGAGAAGCGGTATCAAGTATATCGATTACAAGGATCCCGAATTCCTCAAGAAGTTCCTCAACGAGCAGGGCAAGCTTCTTCCCCGTCGCATCACCGGAACTTCACTCAAGTTCCAGCGTCGCGTGGCTCAGGCCGTTAAGCGTGCCCGCCACTTGGCTCTCCTTCCCTACGTTACTGACTTGATGAAATAACTTTAAAAGCTATCAGGAATTATGAAGATCATTCTTAAAGAGGACATCAACGGCCTTGGCTACAAGGACGATGTAGTCGAAGTAAAGAACGGATACGGTCGCAACTACCTTATCCCTACAGGCAAAGCTGTGATCGCATCCGAGGCAGCTCTTAAAGTACTTGCTGAGAACCAGCGTCAGCGTGCTCACAAACTTGAGCGCATTAAGGCTGATGCGGAGGCTGCTGCCGCAGCACTTGAGGGCGTGAAGCTCACTATCGGTGCAAAGACATCTTCCACAGGCACAATCTTTGGCTCTGTTAACTCTATACAGATTGCCGAGGCTCTTGAGAAGCTTGGTCACAATGTTGATCGTAAGCTCATCTCTCTTGAGGCTGTGAAAGAAGTAGGCAGCTACACTGCTACTATCCGTCTCCACCGTGACGTGACAGTAGAGGTTCCTTTTGAAGTTGTAGCAGAATAATTATTTGCTCGCTAATAATAAACGCTCAGGAGCGACAGTATTTACTGCCGCTCCTGAGTAGTTTTTTTTAACATGTGCTTGATTGTCAGATTCCATTTGTGAAAGTTGAATAAATTTTTTAACTTTGCAACAGATTTGACCGATAATCATTATCGAGGTATTCCCGGCATGGGTTATTTCAGGTATACACCAATCATCGGCACAGTTTTGTTCTGAAATTCCGTAAAATAGAATTATCGTTTATACAGATGAAAATGAGGCGTGTTTTACTGCCATTATTTATGGTTTGCAGCCTTATGGTATCGGCTTTGACCGACCAGCAGGTGATAGATTATATAAAGAAACAGTCGGCAGCCGGAAAAACCGAGCAGCAGATAGGGAAGGAACTTCTTGCAAAGGGGGTCACTCCTGATCAGGCAAAAAGAATAAAGGCCAAATACGAGGCACAGCAGAGGGGAGAAGCTGCAGATAGCCGTAACTCTACAAGTGTCAATGGCGACCGCCGTAGAGGCAACTCAGAGAATTCTCGTCAGAAAGATAATGTTTCGACAAGAAGGAATTATGAAAAAGGTGTGTCACAGTCGAGGATACAGGGTGGACCTGTTGATTTCACATCGGCCGATGATTCTTATTATAATAATGATAACAATGGTCTACTTTACGAGAATGTGAATCTTGCCATTGATTCTCTGAACTACAAGGAGATTTACGGTCACAAAATTTTTAACACGCAGGCTTTATCATTCGAGCCAAGTGAGAATTTGGCTACCCCTCAGAACTATCGTCTTGGTCCTGGTGACGAAGTGATTATCGATATTTGGGGCACATCTGAAGATCATTTGCGTGAGATGATATCTCCGGAAGGGAGTATAATGATAGCACAGATTGGTCCGGTTTATCTTAACGGGATGACTATCAGTGATGCCAACAAGCATATTAAGAACGCTTTTTCACGTAAATACGCAGGAATGAGCGAGGCCGAGACCGATGTGCAGGTCACTCTCGGTCAGGTGCGCACGATACAGGTCGATATTCTTGGAGAGGTTGCCACTCCTGGCACTTTCCGTATGTCGCCGTTTTCGTCAGTATTCCATGCGCTTTATCTGTCAGGAGGGATAAATGATATAGGTTCACTCCGTAACATCCAGGTGCTGCGCAACAATAAAAAAGTGGCAGGTGTCGACATATACGAATATCTTTTCAATGGGAAAACCAATGGAAACATACGTCTTCAGGAAGGGGATGTGATAATTGTACCTCCTTATGAACAGCTTGTTAGCATTGACGGAAATGTGAAGCGTCCGATGTACTATGAAATCAAGCCGGATGAGACCATTAAAACGATTCTTGATTATGCCGGCGGTTTTACCGGAGACGCATATTCAGGAATGGTGCGTCTGGAGCGACAGAGCGGAACAGAAAATGAACTTTATAATATAGAGCGAGGAGAATTCGGTTCCTATCGTCTAAAGGATGGGGACATGATAACAGTGGGTACCATACTTGACCGTTATGCTAACAGGGTTGAGTTGAAGGGTGCTGTATATCGCCCCGGAATGTTCGCCATAGGGCGTGATATCCGTACTGTGTCTGACCTGATACGTAAAGCAGATGGGCTTACAGATAATGCTTATGACGACCGTGTGCTGCTTTACCGTGAGGGCCCTGACATGCAGCTACAGATAATTGCTCTTGACTTGAAGAACATTATGGCAGGGATTTCACCTGATGTGGAGCTTAAGCGTAATGATATAATCGAGATTTCAAGCATTGATGATCTTACCGACCGTGGAGATATCACAATCGCCGGACAGGTGACCAATCCCGGGACGTATCCTTATGCGGAAAACATGACGGTCGAGGACATTATACTTCAAGCCGGAGGTCTGCTTGAAGGAGCCTCCACTGCGCGTGTCGATGTGTCACGCCGAATTGTAGACCCCACCTCTGTGACAGCTACACAGCAGCTTTCGCATGTGTATTCCGTGTCGATAGACGGTGGATTTGCGGTAGGAAAGGGTGAACATTTTGTCCTTAAACCGTATGATCGTGTAGTGGTAAGGAAATCTCCAGGCTATGGAGCTCAGACCACTGTTGAAATTAACGGTGAAGTACTTTTTGATGGAGAGTATGTACTACAGAGACGTAATGAACGAGTTTCGGAGCTTGTGAAACGCGCCGGAGGGGTGATTGAAGGAGCCTATATAAAAGGAGCAAGTCTTTCTCGCAAGCTTACAGAGGCTGAATATATTGCCCGAAAGGAAACTTTGCGCCTGGCAATGGCTAACAATCAGGCGGGTCAGGCTGATTCTCTTGCCCTTAGCAAGATTGAAGTTTCTGATACATATAATGTGGGTATCGATTTGCAGAAAGCTCTTAATAATCCGGGGTCTACTTATGACCTTGTGATGCAGCCTGGAGATGTGCTTTATGTACCACAGGAACAGAGTACTGTAAAGATAACAGGAGATGTGATGTTCCCTAATGCTGTGGTGTATGAGCCGGGAAAGAAACTGAGCTATTATATAGATCAGGCTGGAGGCTATGGTCAGCAGGCTAAAAAGGGAAAGGCTTTTATTGTCTATCTCAACGGAACAGTTGCCAAAGCAAAGAAGAATACCCCGATAGAGCCGGGTTGTCAGATTATTGTGCCGAGCAAACCTAAAAATAGCGGTACGGACTGGACCAAGATTCTTACACTCGCAACAAGCTTCACTTCTGTAGCTACAATGGCTGCCACAATCACTAATATCTTTAAGTAAATTCATAAGCCCGATGCAGGAAAATGATATAAATAAGAGCCAGGAAGAGGAGATGGAGATCGATCTTCTTGAACTTGCAATGACTCTTTGGAAGAAACGCAAAAAATTGGCTGTCTGGAGTGCTTGTGGAGCAGTGTTCGGTCTGGTTGTTGCGTTCAGCATCCCTAAAGAGTATGCTACTTCGGTAAAGCTTGCTCCCGAAGTGGCAGATTCCAAGGGTGGAGGTGGCAGTCTTGGCGCATTGGCGTCAATGGCAGGCTTTTCTATGAGCTCATCATCTGGAGCAGATGCTGTGTATCCACAGCTTTATCCGGATGTCGTTAGTTCGGTGCCTTTTACCACAAGTCTTTTTGATGTACAGGTGACAACAAAAGATGACGGCAAAAAAATGACTGTGCGCCAATATCTTGAAAATGAGATTAGGGCTCCTTGGTGGAGTACGGTTATGGGGCTTCCGTTCAAACTTCTTGGAGCATTGCGTAGCAATGATGAGCCTGCCGAGGGGAAGAAACTTGACAATTTTCAGCTTACTGTAGAAGAAAATGGTCTTGTAGAGGCTCTTAATCAGCGGGTTTCTGCGTCAGTCGACACAAAAACGAGTGTTGTTACAATAGATGTGAATATGCAGGATCCCCTTGTGTCGGCTGTGCTTGCTGATACAGTGGTGGCTCGCCTTCAGGAATATGTGACAAACTATCGTACAAACAAGGCTCGTAATGACCTGGAGTATGCTTTGAAACTTAATGAGGAGGCTCAGAGCAATTATTACAAAGCACAGCAGCGTTATGCCGACTATCTTGACAGGAACCAGGGGCTTGCATTCCACTCGGCTCAGACTATGCAGGATCGTCTTGAGAATGAGGCGACTCTCGCTTTCAACCTGTACAATCAGACAGCCCAGCAGGTACAGAAGGCCCAGGCTAAAGTGCAGGAGAACACACCTGTATATGCCATAGTGACTCCGGCAACTGTGCCTATCCGGGCAATGAGTCCAAAAAAAGGTCTGATTCTTGTCGGATTTACATTTCTTGCTTTTGTGGCTTGTGCCGCTTGGATATTACTGATATCTCCACTCCTTGAGGATTATAAGAAAAAACTGGCAGAAGGTGGCGAAAAGCAACAAACGGATTGTGCAGAAGAGTAACTCACAAGAAATTGGCAGATAAGAGGAATGTCTCTCTTACGGATTTTTATTTCAATTATTATCGCGTCAGGCTCCGGCATTTCACATGCTCAGGTGTCTGACGTGCTGTCATTCATGATTTCATCAGAAAATCATGAGAAACATGATGAGATATCCGAAAAAGCGGATATCAGCAGTATTCTGTCTGCAATCTCTCATTCTGAGGATGTAAAGATATCGGCAGTGAGTCCGCTGAATTATATATCACATGCCTACTCGGGATGTGGATATCATAAGTCAGGGATTATTGGCAATAATGGGATAAAAAGCACGGTCCCTTATCCTGGATATATTGGGGCTCTAAAAGGTATGGAATGGGGACGTATCACCTCAGGTTTTGGCTATCGACCCAACTTCGGAAGAATGCACAAAGGGATAGATGTGGCAATGAATCCCGGAGACACTGTATTTGCTCCGCTTTCGGGTAGGGTTGAAAGAGTGGATTATGAGGCAAAGGGATATGGGCGTTATATCGTCCTTATTCATGATGATGGAATGGAGACGCGATATGCCCATTTGAAGATGTCGATAGTCTCGCCCGGAGATTATGTGGTTGCCGGGCAGGCGATAGCCCTGAGTGGAAATTCCGGAAATACTACAGGTCCACATCTGCATTTTGAGACACGATATAGGGGCGAGGCTATTGATCCAAGAACGGTATTTTATTTTGCCTCGGGATATCCTGTCGGCAAGCCGTCATCAATCGCTTCTGATTAAATCTTCAAAATTTGTTCATCCCCAAAGCCGAAGCTATTTTGTGGAATTTATTTCCTCATATTCGAGCGTTGCTAATTCCCATAGCGACATTGCGTTTTCGAGCTGCTTTGTTGTGGCTGCATGGCGATCGTAGATGTCGGAAGGAAAGCTTCCTGTAGATATTATTGATTCTATATCTGCCACTTCTTGTTCCAGCCGGCTTACTTCAGACTCTGCCTCATCCATTTTCTTTTTCGCTTTTCTGACAATTTTTTCATGTTCACGCTGTTCTGCATAGGAGAGCTTTCGTGTCTGTGTCTGAGTGTTGGGGCCATCCGAAGGTTTTTGCTCAGACTTTTTTGCAGAAGGCTTTTCAGTAGGTGTAGTTGAACGTTCAAGTTCTGAAAGAGAGGCGAGTTTTTTCTTTTCAAGGAATTCGTATATACCTCCGAGACATTCTTTTACTTTCCCTCCACCGAATTCATAAACCTTTTCCACCAGACCGTCAAGGAATTCACGGTCGTGGCTTACGACGATGACCGTGCCGTCAAATTCTTTTATGGCATTTTTAAGAATATCCTTGGTCTTCATGTCAAGGTGATTGGTGGGCTCATCAAGAATGAGAAGGTTGACAGGTTCGAGAAGAAGCCTTATCATTGCCAGTCGGGTCTTTTCTCCTCCGGAGAGCACTTTCACTTTCTTGTCGGAAGCCTCACCGCCAAACATGAATGCACCGAGAATGTCGCGTATCTTGGTACGGATGTCACCTACAGCAACTCTGTCGATTGTGTCAAAGACTGAAATTTCCTCGTCAAGAAGTTGTGCCTGATTCTGTGCGAAATAACCGATTTTGACGTTATGTCCTATTTTAAGATTGCCTGTAAATGGTATTTCTCCCATTATGCATTTGACAAGGGTGGATTTTCCCTCACCGTTTTTACCGACAAACGCCACTTTCTCACCGCGCTTGATGGTGAATGTCGCATTGTCAAATACCTGATGTAGCCCGTATGCTTTCCCCACATTGTCGGCTATCACCGGATAATCGCCTGAACGGGGGGCGGGTGGGAATTTTAGATTGAGATGAGAGGTGTCCACTTCATCGACTTCGATGCGGTCGATCTTGGCAAGCTGCTTGATGCGGCTCTGTACCTGCACGCTTTTGGTTGCCTTGTAGCGGAACCGCTCTATGAAATCCTCTGTTTCCTTGATCATCTTCTGCTGGTTCTGGAATGCGCGCATCTGCTGTTCCAGTCTTTCCTGTCGCAACACAACGTATTTGGAGTAATTTACAGAGTAGTCATAAATCTTTCCAAGGGAGATCTCGATGGTGCGATTGGTCACATTGTCGATGAATGCTCGGTCGTGGCTCACAAGAACTACGGCATTGGCTTTGGTGGTCAGGAAATTTTCGAGCCATTGTATCGACTCTATGTCAAGGTGGTTGGTGGGCTCGTCGAGCAGAAGCACGTCAGGACGTGTCAGGAGCAGTTTGGCAAGCTCAATGCGCATGCGCCAACCTCCGGAGAATTCTGATGTGGGGCGGTTGAAGTCCTCACGGACGAAACCAAGTCCCATGAGAGTCTTTTCCATTTCAGCTTCACAATTCTCGCTTTCCTCCATGGCGATGCGGTCGGTGAGTGCTGTCATGGATTCAATGAGATCCTGGTACTCCGTCGATTCATAATCGGTGCGGGAGGCGAGTTCGTTGCTCATGCGGTCCAGGCGAGCGTGCATCTCATGGATGTGGCTGAAAGCTGTGCGCACCTCTTCAATGACAGTAGCGGTATCGCTTATTGTCATATGTTGTGGAAGGTATCCTATAGTTGTGTCGTGTGGAGTGGCGACGCTACCGGACGTCGGTTTCTGTAAACCGGCTATAATCTTGAGCATAGTTGATTTTCCTGCACCGTTTTTACCTACAAGCGCAATCTTGTCCTTACGATTTATGATATAGGAAATATTGTCAAAAAGGCATTTAGCCGAGAATTCTACTTTGAGATTATTTATAGATATACTCATGTCAAAATATCTTCTAAATTTTAATACCCTTTACGGTATTTGTCGTCATCCTCATCTTCAAGGATTGACAGATAGGAAGCATAGCGTGATCTGGCGATGAGATTTTCATCAAGCGCGTTCTTCACGGCGCATCCCGGTTCATGTGTGTGTGTGCAGTCGCCATAGCGGCAATCTGCGCCATATCGGAATATTTCCGGGAAATAATGCCCGACCTCATGCTTTTCGAATTCGAGAGTGCCGAATCCTTTGACCCCTGGGGTGTCAATGATGTAGGTCCCTTCAGGCATTTCCGGTACAGCGAACATCTCGGAGAATGTCGTGGTGTGCATTCCGGTATCATGGATGCTGGATATCTCTGCTGTGGCGAGTTCCGCTCCAGGTATTATGTCGTTTATAAGAGTCGATTTTCCTACACCGGAGTTCCCTGAAAACAGAGTGACTTTACTGTCAAGGATCGTTTTGAGTGATTCAAGTCCGTCTCCGTTTTTTGCAGAGACGAGGCACACTTTGTATCCGATGGATTCATAAAGGTATTTTACTGCTGAGAGATATTCCAGTGCTTCCGAATCATTCTCAAGAAGATCTATCTTGTTTATGACCAATACTGCCGGAACACGGTAGGCTTCGGCTGTCGCAAGGAATCGGTCGATGAATGTTGTGGAAGTGGTGGGGTGAAATAGTGTAACTATCAAGCACACTTGGTCAAGATTGGCGGCAAGGATGTGAGCCTGTTTTGACAAATTGCTTGAACGGCGTATGATGTAGTTGTGGCGTGGTTCCACCGATATAATGTATGGAGTGTCTCCTCCAGCAGCATCGGTGACGCTGACAATGTCGCCGACTGCAACCGGATTGGTGGTGCGGATTCCTTTTAGCCGGAAGTTGCCTTTTATTTTGCAAGCCCTGTCGATGCCGTCTGTGGTGCGTACCAGGTAGTTGCTTCCGGTATTCTTTATGACTATACCTTTCATTAAAGACAAAATTACAAAAATTCCATGAAGAATGAAAAAATATTTTCAACCTTTCATGAACCTTTTTGCATCAGGCTATGTTGTAATAATGCATAGCAAAATTACTTTTTCCATTGCAAGAAATGTGATAATGATTGGTTTATTATCAAAGTGGCGACTCCGTGACGGCGTTGCCACTTTGGTGTTTATGTCAAATTTTGTAATTTTGTGTCATGTTGTCAAATCAACAGGTACATGTATAAGCGATGGATAGAAGGCATTTCTGCAAAATAGGAGCTCTCTCATTGGGGGCTGTCGTATTGGGCATAATTAAGGGTTACGCAGCTGTGAACACCCAAAAGGGTGGCGGCAGTTCTGTGATGCCTTGTGATTGCCGAATCTCAGTTGTACGTATGGAATGCTATGAAGATTTGCAGAGCATGTATCTTGATGATCCGGAGGAGGGACCGTGCAGATCATTTCATGTTGGCGAGAAGTGGAATATAAAATCCGGTGATGTATGCCCTCCTGGATTTTGCACGCATGCCTGGGATGCCTTGGTGGCATCTGTGTCTAAGGCGTTGTCATTACGAAACGGCGGGTGCTGTAAATTTTTCAATGATGGGGTGAGGGTGGTGTCATGTCCGGATGGTTCTCGGCCGGTGATTTTCAGAGTTGAGATCAACGCATGAACGGATGTTTCGCATCAGGATCGGGGATGAACGATTCATAGGTTGAATCACTATAATAGACCACGATCCCTGTAACCCTTCTGTCTTTCCCTTGAACTGTTGTTTTAGGTTTGGATTGAGGCATCGGTGCGTCCACACATTGGGCAGGCCGAGATGCATGTGGGTCGGCAGTGGCTGCCTGATGTGAGAATGAAAAAGTATTGTTGCCAAACGAAAATTCCTCGCTACTTTCCTGGATTTCCGCACTTTCAATTGTGCCTGTTTTTTCTGGTTGAGATTCTTTATCAGAAAACAAACCCTCATCAATTGTCTCAGCCGGTTTATTGTCAAGTATTTGAATCTCTGAAATGTCTTTTTTGAGAGCGTTTTCAGGCTCTGACGTTGCAATATTTCCTTCCGTTGACATATCCCCTTCGCCAAACATCAACCACGTCACAGAAAGATCAGGGTAGGTGAAGTGTATTTTACCTATGATTTCGTCGCTCACTTTTTTGTTTCGTCCTGCAAGCAATTGAGATGCTGTGGGGCGGGGTATGTCACACTCATCGGCGAATTGGGTAATGCCGATACCACGTAGCGTGAGGTATTGTTTGAGTCTGGAAACAAGATCCATGAGTTTACAAACTTAGAATTTATATTTGTTATTCGATGTGCAAATGTAATTATAATATTTTAAACTGCAAAATTTATTAATGAAAAATATAGTGTTTCGTTTTACAATCACAGATTCGGCATTGAGAACTAAAAGTGGAATAAGTGTTAATTTTAAGATTTGCAATTGCATAACACAAGGAAGTCAAAAAAGCGCAATACTAAAGTGGAACTTTAATTGATAGTTTGTATGCGCTGTGAAACAGATGATGTTTATTGCGGGTATTAGGAATGTTAGATAAATTGCTTTGAGATATGATAACTATTAAATAATTAATTTAAATATATTTTGTATATTACTGATTTATAATGCTATAAAATTAGTGTTAATCAATGTTTTATATAGATAATAAATCTACGTATGCAATTGTAAATATATTTGAAAAGGTAAAATTTAAGGCTTTGCATTAACAAGCATAACTATTTCTGAATCCGAAAAATACTATAAAGAGATGTTCGCAGAATTAAAATTAGTATGTTTGTGATTACAAATCAACAATAGTTGATATTTGAATTTGCAAATATACTTATTTGGGTTTACAAATAGTAATTGATGTTGCATTTGAGAATTTAGATATAGCTTAATTCTCAAATAATTTTCTTTTGTAAATCAGAGTGATTGTCCATTTTATGAACTCATATGCCATTTAGCTTTATAACAATCGTACCATCCGTAAATATGCTGGAAATGAGCGTATTTAACCTTTACAAGTATTTAGATTAATATTTTCACTAAAAACAAAGTAAGTTTATGCCGATGTAATACATCCGGCGATTCGCCCCATGCTGCACGAAACGCAGAAGGGGCGGCTCCCGTTGGTCACAAAACTTGCTGTTGCCAATTCAATCACCTTAACCATTACAATGATTATGAAGAATACTTTACCTAAGGATCATACGGTCTCGACCCACCTTTCCGACCCTCTCTATCGTCGGCTCTGCGCTTACTCCCGCGCAAGCGGTGAGACAAAGAGCGGTGTCATCCGCTCACTGATAGAGAAGGGATACTTCAGGTTACATGGGCGAATCCTACACCTCCGAAAGAACAGGCATCTGTGCTTGAAGAGGGTGTCGGCATGACGGTTGGTGCGATAGGAGCATTGGGCGACCTGTTCCAGACCCATGCGCCCGAAGACCCTCAAACCTTGGAGGAGTTCGACCGTATGCGTAAAAAATATGTACAAAAGCCCCGCAGGGGATTGAAACACTGACAATCAGGAATTATGAGACAGAAAGGACTTATTATCTCGTATCTTTGGACAATGCTCTCCGACAGGCTTCTCGACTTTGGCGAGGACTTGCAGCTGTGGGAGGAGCGCAATCTCGACAAACGTTTTCAGGTAGTGTGCGACCCTACAAACTGCGGATGCAATTTCTCGCTGTTCCAGCCAATGGTGTTCAATCTATATCTCCGTTGCTGGGAGCGCAGCGACGGCTATCTTGGATTGCCGGACAATCTTCTGATTGTGGCCAGCTTCGGATGCTCTCCCAAAAACATTGACCGACTATTCCCCTCGTTCCACGACTTCCTGATGGCCACGGCAATATGCACGGCTTCCGACACATCGCTTTTGATGACACAATGGTTTATTCCGCGATAGATGCCGAAGGAAAACGCAATATGTCAGAGCTGCTAATACCCCTCAACTACCATATGATACCCAACAACTACGCTATCAAACCGATAGAATGACAATAGCGTGAAAACAGCAATGCCAATAACGGGAGTGGAATCAACCGCAACCGTTATTGGCATTTGCTCTTGTTAGCCTCTCGGTGTCACTGAGGAAGCTTTTCAATCTTGGATGAATTATTTCAGCTCTATCAACCTCGATATATGGTTGATTCCCCATGTATCCGCTTTTATTGGCATACTTTGAAAGTTCTCTTTTTACCGTTAATCCGGAGGATTACTTTCGGATTTGAGAATTGGGTTATATGCGGAAATTCGAGGGTCACAGTAGCCACTCCATTCTCAACTGTTGTACTGACTGATGTGGCTTTATATTCCTTCCCTTTCCAAGAAGGAACGAAAATTACATCGGAAACTGTATATTGACTTCCAGCCTTATAATCAGTAAAGACGATAGTGACTTTGTTATCGTAGTTGTTGAACCCCTGACAGTGCGGCTTTGCGTAGGCAGCCACATTTATTGCTGCCAAAATCAAGAATATTATAAAATTTTTCATTTTCAACACGATTATAGTTTAGATTCTACCGTCCCCCGGCTGTTGATTGGTCTGTTTCTCCCGAGGCGTTAATCATCTTGTTTGCCTTACGTTTCTGAAGTCCCCATTGCAGATTGTAGTTTATACCGATGTAAGGAATTCGGAAATTGGTCCGCATGTGGCTTTCGTTGGTATTCCAATGGCTAAGAGACATTGAGCCTTGGTCGTACTTTCCGAATGGCATGATGCAGCCGATTGAGAACGACCATTTCTTCCAGTTGTAGGTGAGGTCTATGTGATTTATATCCTCTCCCCATGAGATTCTCTCGCCCCAAAGGTCTCGTTGTGCACGAACATACTGAACCGAAAGAGTGAAGCCATAGTGCATTACTTGCAGAGATACATTGCCGCTCCATGCACTGTTATGAAGATTGTAACCGGTTCCGCGCATACGTTCGGCTCGCCATTGAAGATAACCGCTCAGGACTGCCCATTTCGGCACGATTTCCACCTGAGGAGCAAGAAATAGCGAGATATTTTGCAAGCCGCGGCTGTTCTCGTAGATTGTGACCAGTTTTTCATCTTGCCATTCGAGTAAAGGTGTTATGGCGTTGGGCGATGTATAAGCACGAACACCGAACTGGCCGTAAACACGGGGGATCTGGAAATTGTAACGTAAAGTCAGCATATAGCTGTTGGATGTCTTAAGATCAGGATTGCCGATACGCCATTGGAAGCCGTCGAGCTGCTGTGGCGTGGGATTGGTCTCGGCAAGAGAAGGAGTGGATTGCCATGATTCAAAATTCAGTCGTAGCTGATGCTTCTGATTTATTGAATATGTCACGGCGGCCTGCGGGCGCATGTTCCATGAATGACTTCCGAGATTTGTTTCACGGAAAAGGAAATCGGTATATTGCGCGCCGAGTCCGGCGGTAAGGGTCACTTTGTTAATACGTTGAAAGTATTCGGCAAAAAAGTAGACTTTGTCCTGACGCTGGTGGAATATCTCTCCGCCGAGATTTTCGTAAACAGAACGGTTGCGGTTGGCGGTATAAGACACTCCGGCTGTAAGTCGCGCCTTATTCCAGTTCTTGATATAATCGGCTTCAATTGCATAGACCTGGTTGCGGTCTTTGATATTGGTGTGAATGTCGGTCAGAAAGTTGAGTGTCGATGGGTCTTGCTCTATATAGTCGGAGAAAGTTCGTCCTGTATAAAATTGACTTTTGAAATCGACTACAAATAATTGACGACCTGCAAAATGCTGTTCCCAATAAGCTGAGAACGACGGACGTATACCTTTGTCTCCTTTGATGTCGGTGAGAAAATAGTCGTTAGCCGCATCACTTGAGGACATCAACCCATAGTAAGCCTGCCTGTTGGAAGGTTTGTGCCACCCTCGTGCCTCCAAAACTATCACAGTGGTGTCGGGCTTTATATAGTTGTATGTAGCCCAAAGGTTTGCAATGGAATTATCGATATTGCCACCCCGCGAAGTCTCGTTGCGCGTCAGTGTTTTGCCGTCAGGATAGTGGAATGTCTCAGTATAGTTGCGGTGAACTTTGAGATTTTCGGTCAGTTTATAACCGCCGCCCACTTCAATCTGAGAACGTCCGAAATTAAACTTGACATTTCCATTGTATTGTCCCCATGCCTGATTTAAGGCCTGAGTTGCATAAAGCATCATCGAGCCTCCAACCGTGGGATTGGCAACGATAAAGTTCAGTACGGTGTTTGCTCCGTTATAGCGCAATCCGGGATTTTCAATCCATTCAACGCGCTTTATGGTTGTCGGCAGTAAGTTTTTGACTTGGTCTACAGAAGCCTCACGCCCGTTGATCCGTACCTGCACGGTCTGTCCGGCAGAGGTGATGGTTCCGAGGGCATCGCTAACCGATAGCGACGGTATCATCAGGTTAGAGAGAAGTTGGACACCATTTTTTGCATTGTCAACTGCGCTTCGCGAAGGATGGTAAACATCCATATCGGCTTTGTGAATTACCTTTGGAGCCTCAATTACAATCTCCTTCAACTCTTGAACGGCGATTGTATCCTTTGATTCTTGCGCCGAAACCATAACAGTTGAAGCTGCAAGCAGAAATATTGCAATAAGATTTCGCATAGTTATTCTTTCGATTGGATTATTTGTAAATTTGAAACTGCAACTGTTCTTGCAGAGTTTAAATAAGAAGCTATATGTTCGATGTTGTCTGTATTCCCAAGATCTACTCTCCAAAATATGCCCCGAGGATATTCCTCCCACCATTTACCTTTCTTCGGCATGGAGGAACATATATGGAACACTGCGATATTTTTGTCCTTGTAGGGAATGCGTTGCAGCAATACAAATTGCTTGTCTCCCTTGTTGTAATGCAAATTGGAATAAACTGATTCTACAGGTCCGTTTTCCCAACCGTCATCTTCAATATATGTATTCATCCACCCGAATATGCGTGTAAACTCTTTGCTATAGACCGTCATGGAATCATTATAAAGAGTAATCTCTGTATTGGGTTTCAATGGCTTGTTTTGATGATATGAGACAAACAACAAACCGCGCGCAGGGTTATAAAAGTATATCGAATCCACGGTAATCTCCGGGAACTGCCTTATCCCGTGTGTCAGATATTCAGCCAGTTTGGGAAATGATGCAATCTGTTCAGATGTCTGAATGGAGAGACCGGAGCATGCTGGGACAGCATGGGAGGCATAAAACAGTGCCGAAATCTGCATTTTAGAGCCGGAAGGCAGGATTGATTATCAGCTAATTGCGTCCTGAGTTCGGGGTCGACAGGCGTAAAAACCGGAGCATGCTGGGACAAATGGCCGAAAGCACGCCGCGCCGCGCAGAAAACCGGAGCATGCTGGGACAGTCGCTCTGACGCAAGTCTCTGGCTGTCGGGCGCCTGGCGCAAAAAACCGGAGCATGCTGGGACACTTTTGATGATTTTCAGCTATATTCCCATAAATAAGGAATATAGCCATGGCAACACAACCGATAAGCATGAATATCATCAAGCAGGTGCTGATACGCCTGTCGCAAAAGGAATCGATCCGTTCAATTGCTTCAGCGCTCCATATCAGCAAGAACACAGTCAGCCGCTACAAGTCGATAGCTGAGGCGGACCCTCTTACGACACGCGAACTTATAGCGCTGGAGGACACGGTTCTGAACCACCGTTTCAACGGGGGCAGCCCGGCGTATTGCGATGAGCGGATGGAAGTTCTGAAGGAACTTCTGCCCGCTTTGGAGAAAGAACTGAAAAAACCGCATGTCACATCGCAGCTGTTATGGGAGGAATACCGCAGAGATCACCCCGACGGCTACAGCCTGTCGCAGTTCCGCTATCACATATCCCAGCATATGAAAGCGGTCACTCCCTCGACGTTACTTCGCGACCTGTATCAGCCGGGACAGAAGATGCTGATTGACTTTGCCGGGGACCGTCTGTCGTATATTGACACTGACACAGGGGAGGAGGTGTTTGTGGAGACGTATGTGGCCATAATGCCGTACTCGGGCATGACTTTTGTCATGTGCGTGCGGTCACAGGGGATAGAGCAGTTTCTGATGGCCACGGTCAGGGCTCTGGAGTTTTTCGGAGGTGTCCCGAAGATACTGGTGCCTGACAATCTGAAATCGGCGGTCAAGAAGGCCGATTCCTACGAACCTGACCTGACTACAGGCATGAACGACCTTGCCAACCACTATCTGTGTGTGGCACAGCCCGCGAGAGTTCGCAAGCCCAAGGACAAGGCTCTGGTCGAGGATGCCGTCAACAAGGCCTACCGTCATATCTACGCCCCGCTGCGCAACCGCATCTTCCACTCTCTGGAAGAACTAAACGAGGCAGTCGCTGAGCTTGTCGACCGCTATAACCAGAAGCGGCTGACCGGCTGCGATTACTCGCGGCGTGAGTGCTTCCTGGCCTCCGAGAAACCGATGCTGGCTCCGCTACCGCAGGCTCCGTTCGAGTTCAAACGCCGCGCCACACTGAAGGTGGCCCCGAACAGCTTCATCACCTTCGGGGCGAACCGCAACTCATACTCCGTGCCTTACCGTCTGATCGGGCAGCAGGTGGATGTCACCTTCACAGCCACGCAGGTACGCGTATATCACTCGGGAGAATGCGTGGCCACACACATGCGCTCATACCGCCGCAACGACTACACCTATGTCGAGGAGCACCTTCCTCCAAAATCAAGGGAATACCGCGCATACAGCGCCGAGTACTTCATATCCAAAGCCGAACGCATCAGCCCCGAGTTCAAGACAATAATAGAGGCCATATTCGCCGGAGGACAGCCCGAACAGGTATACTTCCGCACTGCCCAGGGCTTCTTCAGTCTCCAACGCGACAGCGACCCGGCCCTGTTCCGTCAGGCATGTACCATAGCCGTCTGCCACGGCAATCTGCGCTACAGGTTCGTCAAGGCTCTCATCAAGACACAATGCGAGGGCTTCCGTGAGAACGCCGATGAACTGACGCCTCCCGGAAATCACTCCAACATCCGCGGAAAAGCGGCTTTCGCATAATAATCCACCATTTACATAAAAACAACACAATCAATGGAAAGAATCCTTTCTGAACTCCGACAGATGCGCCTTCCGGGAATGGCGCAGACATGGCAGAGCCTGATGGAAACACGTCAGGCAACTTCACTCAACATCGTGGACGGACTCCGTCTTCTCCTTCAGGGAGAACACGACATGCGCCGGGCAAACCGGAATGCCCGGCTTCTCAAAAACGCCCGGTTCCGCTATCAGGTGTCAGTCGACGAACTCGCATACGACTCTGCGCGTGGTCTTGACAAAGCATACATCACCCAGATGTGTGCCGGCGAATACATCAGGCGCGGCATTCCTGTGATCATAACCGGAGCCACCGGCACGGGCAAAAGCTGGCTCGCATCGGCCCTCGGACATCATGCCTGCATATCCGGCTTCAAGACCCGCTACTGGAGCATCCTCAAACTCATGGAAGACCTCGCCATGGCAAGAGTCGAGCGTCAGACCAAGAGGCTCTTCGAGAAGATAGCCTCTTACGACCTGATCATAATCGACGACTTCGGAATCAAGAAACTCAACAACGAGCAGATACTCGACCTTATGGAGATCATCGAGGACCGCCACGGCCGCAAGGCGACAATCATAGCCTCGCAAATCCCCGTCTCCGACTGGTACGACTGTCTGGAGACAAACACCACCGCCGCCGACGCCATACTCGACCGGATGGTGCACTCAGCGATACGTTTTGAGCTAAAAGGCGACAGTCTCAGAAAAAATCATTAACTTTGCAGCATCAAAAGTGTCCCAGTCTGCTCCGGCGCACTGTCCCAGTCTGCTCCGGTTTTTCCATCTGAATCAGCGCGGTATCTGTAATCATCCATTCGCAACCGAATCCGAACTCAAGACCAGTGTTGCTTTTGGCATTACCGGAATAACTGTCAATATGCCAGCTCTCAGAGGAGAATGGCGGAAGTCTTTGCATAGTACATGATGCCAAAGACAATGCTAAGCAACATATAATAAGAGTCTTGTTCATAACCAAAATTTTTCTGATGCAAAATTAATACTGAGAAAAATTCCTTGCCATACCCAAAAGTGTACAAATGCGTTTAGCTGTGAAAACATACACTTTTAGGTATGGCACAACAGAGGGGGTAGTTCTAATTTTGCAGTGAAAATAAATTATGAATATGACAAGTGAAGAAAAACGCCGGATTGCATACTGCCGGATTGCGGTTATAGGGACGATAGAGTTTATAGACAGCATCAAAGCTGAACTTAAACAGTTGGGCTTTGAGTCCATTCAAATAATAACATCTTCTGATGGAATGACTATGCCGAGTAATGTTGATGTTATTGCAGAAAGTGTCAATGAAGGCAGTTCTTGTCGGTCAAAAGATGCGATTATACCTTTAATCCTTCCATTTGACTTTGTAAATGGAGCCGGAGCTATTGTGGTAATGCCGGGCGAAGGCCGAGATCTGTTGAATAAACCGAACCTCAGACAGTGGGCGGCTAACTATATGGTGGGTTACTGCGCATTTTGGAATGTGGAGGGCTGCAACTGGTTACGCAATTCTCTGACGGATATAGAGAAAGGGGTAACTAACGATACTGCAAACAAAACGGCGGCATATATGAGCGCAAGAATAGCAGCCAACATCGCGGTCGGACGTGAGGTCAAACACTTCCCTCGATTCTACCAGTGCAAGAATTTAGAGTAACTTGTTGTTTGTAGCCGCTACGATGGCTTCAGAGATATTGCGAACATCAAGTTTCTCGAATATGCGCTGACGGTATTTCTTGATGGTGTCAGGTGACAGACAGATTCTGTCGGCTATCTCCGACATGGTATACCCTTGAATTGAAAGAGTAAGCACCGCCTTTTCCCCATCGGTAAGAGATGGCATCTGCTGTTTGTCCCATCTGCGGGTATTTCGGTTATATTCAAAATATTCCGAAGAATCGACACGGTGTATCTCGATATGACCGGGAGATGTATGGGTAGATGCCGATACGACTCATTATCGGGAATGAAGAAATCGTCGGTCGTTTTCATCTCAAAATGCGAGTTATGCGTAAGAGCTAATTATTCCAACTCCATCATATCGAAGAACATCAAACGGGTGTGGTCACTCAAAATCTTCTCTGATAATATCTTGAAATCATTCTTTTGATAGAAATCGATGGCGGATAGATACGCATCAACAGTCAGGTAACGGAAAGCGGAGTAGTTGGGATTCTCGTTGAGCATACCTTTTAGGAGGTTCATCAGGTCAGTACCGATATTACGCCCTTTATATTGTGACGATACTGCGAATCGGCCAATCTTGATAGCCGGATAACTTCCGAATTGCTTACGCTCGGGGAATCCTCCCTTAATCTTTTTCCATTGACTGTTCGTCACATCCTGACGGCTGATTCTGTCATTCAGGAGACAAAGTTACAACAAATTCGCCACTTGACCAAATGTACCTTGACGAATTTTGTCAAGACATATTTGAGTTTTAAGT